>NZ_JALNTN010000013.1:0-115585 GCF_023161905.1 Pseudoalteromonas sp. 2CM41L | reverse complement strand
GTAGCTTGGCTGTTAGAACTCAATCTGTACGAGTGCCCACACAGATGATTGCTTTATATTGTTAAAGAACGTTGCGATTAAAGCGTTAAACTTTATCTCGCTAGGGCTGCGCATCTTACGCTTTCCTATTTTTTTGTCAACACTTAATTTTGTTAAACTTGAAAGTTTTTAAAACTAAGTTTTACTCGACTCACTAAGTAGCTCTTGCCTCGCTAAGCGTTGCTGTCTGCCCTCTCAGTGGGGTCGCATTATAGGGAGATCCGAAAACAGATCAACCCTTTTTTGAAGAAAACTTGAAATAAATGACTGTTCGCTGAGTATTTGAGCTAAACGCTCAAAAACTCTACTAAAAGTAGCCTTAAGCCCACTAAATTAGCGAGTTAAAATTAAATATCTCTGTTTGGTTGGCCAAATTGCTTTATCACTATCCTAATTACACTGTACATTTACAGCCTGGGGTATGTTTTATAAACCTTATACACTCGACTTATAGGGTTACCGCATAATTAAGCTTTTTGAGAATGCAGGCTTTATAACTACATTGGTTTAACTAAGTCGGTTTAACAGAATGAAGGTAATAGGTAATAGGTAATAGGTAATAGGTAATAGGTAATAGGTAATAGGTAATTATCAAGTAACTATTTGGAGGGATGTCAAATTTTAGGCATTAAAAAGCCGAGCATTAAGCTCGGCTTTTTGGTGTCTCTTTAAAGACTTACTCTGCAGACTGCGCGTCTTCTTGAACTTCTTCGTTAGTCGCTGGGCGACCTACTAGTTCAATATAAGCCATTGGTGCATTATCACCAGCACGGAAGCCACACTTAAGAATACGAGTGTAACCACCTGGACGGTCTGTATTACGAGGACCGATTTCGCTGAACAACTTACCAACTACTTCATTATCACGCGTGCGAGCAAACGCTAAACGGCGATTTGCTACACTGTCAGTCTTAGCCAGTGTGATTAAAGGTTCAATTACACGGCGTAACTCTTTCGCTTTAGGCAAAGTAGTTTTGATGATTTCATGTTTCACCAAAGAACCTGCCATATTGCTGAACATCGCTTTACGATGGCTACTGTTACGGTTTAATTGACGACCACTCTTACGATGGCGCATGACCCTATCCTTCTAACTAAACTAATATAGTGATTTAGATTATTCAGCTAGGCTTGCAGGCGGCCAATTTTCTAGGCGCATGCCTAGAGAAAGACCACGTGAAGCTAGCACGTCTTTTATTTCAGTTAGAGACTTCTTGCCTAGGTTAGGCGTTTTAAGAAGCTCAACTTCAGTGCGCTGAACTAAATCACCGATATATTGAATTTGCTCGGCTTTCAAACAGTTTGCTGAACGTACTGTTAGTTCAAGATCATCAACTGGACGAAGTAGAATAGGATCGAATTCTGGCTTCTCTTCTTTCTCTTCTGGCTCAGTTACATCACGTAAATCTACGAATGCATCTAATTGCTCAGCTAAGATAGTAGACGCACGGCGGATCGCTTCTTCAGGATCTAAGGTGCCGTTTGTTTCCATATCAATGATTAACTTGTCTAAGTCTGTACGTTGCTCAACACGGGCTGATTCAACCGAGTACGCAATACGTTCAACTGGGCTGAATGATGCATCAAGCAGCAATCGACCAATTGGACGCTCATCGTCATCAGAGGATAAACGACTAGATGCCGGCACATAACCACGACCACGCTCAACACGAATACGCATGCTGATCTCGCTGCTATCTGTCGTTAAATGACAAATAACGTGATCTGGATTAGCAATTGTTACATCGCCATCGTGCTGAATATCAGCCGCAGTCACAGGGCCTACACCAGATTTAGTCAGGGTCAGAAAAACTTCATCTTTGCCTTCTAACGTTACTGCTAGACCTTTTAGGTTTAGTAGTATTTCAATGATGTCTTCTTGTACGCCTTCTTTCGCGCTGTACTCATGCAATACACCGTCGATTTCAACTTCAGTTACTGCACATCCAGGCATAGATGATAACAGTATACGGCGTAAGGCATTACCCAGAGTATGGCCAAAGCCACGCTCTAGTGGTTCTAAAACTACTTTAGAACGCGTTGGGTTGATAGCGTCGATATCGACTAACCTTGGTTTTAGAAATTCTGTAACAGAACCCTGCATTTTATCCTCTCTTAACTCTTAACTTTACTTAGAGTAAAGTTCGACGATTAGTTGTTCATTAATGTCCGCAGACAGATCTGAACGCTCAGGTAGGCGCTTAAAGCTACCTTCCAATTTCTTACCGTCAACTTCAACCCAAGTCGGCTTTTCACGTTGCTCAGCCAACTCTAGAGCAGCGATGATACGTGCTTGTGTTTTAGACTTCTCACGGATTACTACAGTATCTTCTGGAGCAATTACGTATGAAGGAATGTTCACAACACGACCATTAACTAAAATCGCTTTGTGGCTTACTAACTGACGTGCTTCAGCGCGTGTGCTAGCAAAACCCATGCGATATACAACATTGTCTAAACGTTGCTCTAAAAGCTGTAACAAGTTTTCACCTGTATTACCTTTAAGGCGAGCAGCTTCTTTGTAGTAATTACGGAATTGCTTTTCTAATACACCGTAGATACGACGTACTTTTTGCTTTTCACGTAATTGTAAACCGTAATCAGATAAGCGACCTTTACGAGCGCCGTGCTGACCAGGTGCAGTCTCAAGTTTACACTTAGAGTCGATAGCTCTTACGCCGCTCTTAAGGAACAGGTCAGTACCTTCACGACGACTCAGCTTGAGCTTAGGGCCCAAATATCTTGCCATGTTATTTCTCCTAACCTATTGTTAAACGCGACGTTTCTTCGGTGGACGACAACCATTGTGTGGTATTGGCGTCACGTCAGTAATGTTGGTGATACGGTAACCAGCAGCATTCAAAGCACGTACAGCAGATTCACGACCTGGACCTGGACCTTTAATGAAAACTTCTAGATTTTTTAAACCGTATTCTTGAGCAGCAGTACCTGCACGCTCTGCAGCAACCTGAGCAGCAAATGGTGTAGATTTACGTGAACCACGGAAACCTGAACCACCGGCAGTAGCCCATGATAGTGCATTACCTTGACGGTCGGTAATTGTTACAATAGTGTTGTTGAAAGACGCATGAACATGAGCCATACCATCAGCAACTTGCTTTTTAACCTTTTTACGACGAATTGGTGTCTTAGCCATAATACTATCCCCTTATCGCTTAATAGGCTTACGAGGACCCTTACGGGTACGCGCGTTAGTCTTTGTTCTTTGACCACGTAGTGGTAAAGAGCGACGGTGACGTAGGCCACGGAAACAACCAAGGTCCATAAGGCGCTTGATATTTAGAGTAACTTCACGACGAAGGTCACCTTCTACAGTGTACTTGCCAACTGCATCACGCAGTACGTCAAGAGTTTCGTCTGAAAGTTCACCGATTTTTGTGGTCTCGGCGATACCAGTCGCTTCTAAGATAGCCTTAGAGCGAGTCTTACCTATGCCATAAATAGCTGTTAAACCAATAACTGCATGTTTATGATCAGGGACGTTAATGCCAGCGATACGGGCCACTAACACATCTCCTATATTTGAATTTGGTAATCAAAAGTTTGAAAAGCCCGTAAGGATACTCAAACGAAGACCAAATCACAACTAAAAACACAGGCCGAGAAATCTCAGCCTGCACGACTGTTTACTTAGCCTTGCCTTTGCTTATGCTTAGGCTCACTGCAAATTACGCGTACTACACCAGCACGTTTAATAACTTTACAGTTACGGCATATTTTCTTAACGGAAGCACGTACTTTCATTGCTCAACTCCGTAAACTGACCTTATCGGCCGTAGCCTTTAAGGTTCGCTTTTTTCAGCACAGAATCATACTGATGTGACATCAGGTGAGTCTGTACTTGTGCCATAAAGTCCATGATTACTACAACGATAATCAAAATTGATGTACCGCCGAAATAGAATGGCGTTTGCCATGCCATAGTCATGAATTCGGGCACCAGACAGATAAAGGTTATATACAAAGCACCTGCCAATGTCAGGCGTGTCATCACTTTATCAATGTATTTAGATGTCTGCTCACCTGGACGAATACCTGGGATAAATGCGCCAGATTTCTTCAGGTTGTCTGCTGTCTCACGCGGGTTAAAAACCAACGCTGTGTAGAAAAAGCAGAAGAAGATGATAGCTGCTGCTAGCACCATCGCATACAAAGGCTGACCTGGAGTCAACGTTGTTGCAATAGCTTGTAGCACATCAGCGACCGGACCTTCACCCTGGCCGAACCAGCTTGCAATTGTACCAGGGAACAGAATTATACTGCTAGCGAAGATTGGTGGAATAACACCCGCCATGTTTACTTTTAGTGGTAAATGCGTGCTTTGAGCAGCAAATACTTGACGACCTTGTTGGCGTTTAGCGTAGTTAACAACGATACGACGTTGTCCACGTTCGAAAAACACTACAAGATAAGTAACAGCGAATACTATAACCGCAACCATCAACAGTACAAAAACATTCAAATCACCTTGGCGCGCCATTTCGGCTGTCGAACCAATAGCAGACGGCAGGTTAGCTACAATACCAACAAATATTAGAACTGAGATACCGTTACCGATACCGCGTTCTGTTATTTGTTCGCCCAACCACATTAGGAACATAGTACCAGTTACTAAACTCACCACTGCGGTGAAATAGAAACCGAGACCCGGGTTAACAACTAACCCTTCCATCATGCCCGGTAAGCTAGTTGCAATACCGATTGATTGGATAGTAGCAAGCACAAGCGTGCCGTAGCGTGTGTACTGGCTAATTTTTTTACGCCCTTGCTCACCTTCTTTCTTAAGCTCTATAAACGGAGGATACATATGCGTTAATAGTTGCGTAATAATCGAAGCCGAGATATACGGCATAATACCCAGTGCTAACACTGAAGCTCGCTCAAGCGCACCACCGCTAAACATGTTGAACATCTCAACAATGGTGCCCTTTTGTTGCTCGAAGAAATCGGCAAGTACAGCGGCGTCAATCCCAGGGATTGGCACAAATGAACCTAGACGGTAAATAATGATAGCACCTAAAACAAATAGTAATCGACGCTTCAATTCCGAAAGTCCACTTTGTGCACTTTGTGTATCTTGACCTGGTTTAGCCATTAGTACTTCCTTAGTCTTCTACCTTGCCTCCGGCAGCTTCAATAGCTTCGCGAGCACCTTTAGAAGCCTTAAGGCCTTTAACGGTAACAGCGCGTGAAACTTCGCCAGATTTAACAACTTTAACGAACAGAACGTTCTTTTTAACTAGACCAGCTGCTTGTAACGCGTTTAGGTCTACCACATCGCCTTCAACTTTAGCGATTTCAAAAAGGTTTACTTCTGCAGATACTAACGATTTGCGTGAAGTGAAACCAAATTTAGGTAGACGACGTTGCATAGGCATTTGACCGCCTTCAAAACCAACGCGTACTTTACCGCCAGAACGTGATTTTTGACCTTTGTGACCACGGCCACCAGTCTTACCAAGACCAGAACCGATACCACGACCAACACGTTTTGGAGCAGTTTTAGAACCTGCAGCAGGTGAAAGTGTATTCAAATGCATGAAATTAACCCTCTACCTTAACCATGTAAGAAACTCGGTTGATCATACCACGCACACATGCTGTGTCTTCTAACTCAACAGTGTGGTTGATACGACGTAAACCAAGACCGCGTAATGTAGCTTTATGCTTCGGTAAACGACCGATAGAGCTCTTTACTTGTGTTACTTTTACAGTTTTATTTGCCATGGTTACCCCAGAATTTCGTCTACGCGCAGACCACGTTTAGCAGCGATTGACTCAGGAGAGTTCATGTTCTCTAGAGCTTGAATCGTTGCACGTACTACGTTGATCGGGTTGGTAGAACCGTAACATTTAGAAAGTACGTTCTGCACACCAGTAACTTCTAGTACTGCACGCATAGCACCACCTGCGATGATACCAGTACCTTCAGATGCTGGTTTCATGAACACTTGTGAGCCAGCATGACGTCCTTTAACAGGATGCTGTAATGTGTTGCCATTTAGGTCTACATTGATCATGTTGCGACGTGCTTTTTCCATTGCTTTTTGAATAGCAGCTGGAACTTCACGAGCTTTACCATAACCAAAACCTACTTTACCTGCGCCATCACCAACTACAGTTAGTGCAGTGAAGCTAAAGATACGACCACCTTTAACTACTTTAGACACACGGTTTACCGCGATTAGCTTTTCAGCTAAATCAGGCTGTTGTTGCTTTGCTTCTACGTTAGCCATTGTCTACTCCTAGAATTGCAAACCGGCTTCACGCGCAGCATCAGCTAGCGCCTTCACACGGCCGTGATATTTAAAGCCACTGCGATCAAAAGCAATCTTTTCGATGCCTTTGTCAGCCGCACGTTCTGCAACCGCTTTACCAACTGCTTGTGCAGCTGAAACGTTGCCTGTGCCTTTAACTGTTTCGCTAATAGCTTTCTCAACAGTAGAAGCAGCAGCCAGTACAGTACCCTCAGCATTAACTACTTGAGCGTAAATGTGACGTGGCGTGCGGTGGATAACAAGACGCGTTGTGCCTTGTTCAATATAATTTCTACGAGTGCGTTTAGCACGACGTAGACGAGCTGTTTTTTTATCCATCGTCTTACCTTACTTCTTCTTAGCCTCTTTACGGCGTACATTCTCATCTGAATAACGAACACCTTTACCTTTATAAGGCTCTGGTTTACGGTATGCACGAATGTTAGCAGCTGTTTGACCAACTAACTGCTTATCTACGCCCTTAACTAGAACTTCTGTTTGGCTTGGAGTTTCAATCGTAATTCCCTCAGGAACTTCGAAATTAACTGGGTGCGAGAAACCAAGTGTTAAGTCTAAAACTTTACCCTTAGCTGCAGCACGGTAACCAACACCTACTAACTGAAGTTTCTTCTCGTAACCTTCATGCGTACCAACAACCATGTTGTTGATTAGAGCGCGAGCAGTACCTGCTTGAGCCCATGCATTAGCTACGCCTTCACGAGGTAAAGTTGTAATAACGTTGTCGTTAACTTGTACTTCAACAGCGTTGTTGATAGTACGAGTAAGTTCACCGTTTTTGCCTTTAACTGTGATGTCCTGGCCTTTTAATGTAACTTCTACACCGGCAGGAACATTGATTGGTGCCTTTGCTATGCGAGACATAGTTCCCCTCCGATTAAGCTACAAAGCCAATGATTTCACCACCAACACCAGCACTACGTGCTGCGCGGTCTGTCATTAGGCCTTTAGAAGTTGATACGATAGCGATACCAAGACCACCCATTACCTTCGGTAATTCGTCACGTTTCTTATAGATACGTAGACCAGGGCGGCTAACACGCTGGATATTTTCAATTACAGCTTTGCCTTCGAAGTATTTCAACTCGATAGAAAGCTCAGGTTTCGCTTCGCTGTTTACAGCGAAATCTGCGATGTAACCTTCGTCTTTTAATACTTTAGCTACTGCTACTTTCAGCTTTGAAGTTGGCATCGTTACAGATACTTTCTTCGCTGATTGACCGTTACGGATACGTGTAAACAAATCCGCGATAGGATCTTGCAAGCTCATAGTCTTACTCCCGTGATACTATTACCAGCTAGCCTTTTTAAGGCCAGGAATTTCACCGCGCATAGCTGCTTCGCGAACTTTAATACGGCTCATGCCGAATTTGCGAAGGAAACCATGTGGGCGGCCCGTAATGTTACAACGATTACGTTGACGTGCAGGGCTAGAATCACGTGGTAAAGCTTGAAGCTTAAGTACCGCGTCCCAACGATCATCTTCAGATGCGTTAACATCGCTGATGATAGCTTTTAGTGCTGCACGCTTTTCAGCGTACTGAGCAACTAGTTTAGTGCGCTTTGCTTCGCGCGCTTTCATAGAATTCTTTGCCATAACCCTACCCTTATTTCTTGAATGGGAAGTTAAACGCTTCTAACAACGCACGGCCTTCCTCATCAGATTTCGCAGAAGTTGTGATTGTGATATCCATACCGCGTACACGGTCTACTTTATCGTAATCAATTTCTGGGAAGATGATTTGTTCACGTACGCCCATGCTGTAGTTACCACGTCCATCAAAAGACTTAGCACTCACACCACGGAAGTCACGGATACGTGGGATAGCGATTGATACCAAACGCTCAAAAAAGTCCCACATACGCTCGCCGCGTAAGGTTACTTTACAGCCTATTGGGTAGCCTTCACGCACTTTGAAGCCAGCAACAGATTTGCGTGCTTTAGTGATTAAAGGTTTCTGACCAGCGATAGCTTCTAGATCCGCAACAGCGTTATCTAAAATCTTCTTGTCAGCTAGGGCTTCGCCCACGCCCATATTTAATGTGATCTTTTCGATCTGAGGGACTTGCATGACAGAGCTGAAACCAAACTTCTCTTGAAGCTCAGCAACTACTTTGTCTTTATATACTTCATGCAGTTTCGCCATCATTCTACTCCAACTATTAGATAGTTTTACCAGTAGATTTAAAGATACGTAATTTCTTACCATCTTCAATCTTGAAACCTACACGATCTGCTTTACTCGTTTCCGAGTTGTAGATCGCAACGTTTGATACGTCGATAGACGCTTCTTTCTCAACAATGCCGCCAGCTTGGTTCAATTGTGGAACCGGCTTTTGGTGTTTCTTGATTAAGTTAATGCCTTCGACAAATACTCGACCAGACTCGGTAACAACTGAAAGCACTTTGCCGCGCTTACCTTTGTCTTTACCTGCTAGTACGATTACTTCGTCATCACGACGGATTTTTGCTGCCATGATAGACTCCTTACAGTACTTCTGGGGCTAGTGAAACAATTTTCATGAACTTATCATTACGAAGTTCACGAGTCACAGGGCCGAAGATACGAGTACCAATTGGCTGCAAGTTATCATTTAAGATAACAGCCGCATTGCTATCGAAACGGATCAGAGAACCGTCCGGACGACGAACGCCTTTTTTGGTACGCACAACTACCGCGTTTTTAACATCACCTTTCTTCACTTTACCGCGAGGAATAGCTTCTTTCACAGAAACTTTAATGATATCGCCAACTGCCGCATAGCGACGGTGTGAACCACCAAGGACTTTTATACACTGCACTTTGCGAGCGCCGCTGTTATCAGCAACTTCCAGCTGAGTTTGCATTTGGATCATGTTAATGACCTCCGGTGTAGTAATTACAACTTGCCTTAAATTTGTTTAAAATCAAGGCACTTCGATTAAATCCCACTCAAAAAACAACAGAGTTGTCTCTTAAGGGCGGGCAATTGTACCAGCATTGGCTAGTGAGTGGTAGGTTATTTTTTAATTAATTTAAGGGAAGGACAGATTAAAACTGAGTAAAAACCGCTATGTAGCTATTTTACAAGTGGTTATAAAACAATCAAGGCGCAAATAGCGCCTTAATTATTTATTTGTGGGGCTTAATAGTTAGCCAAATAAACCTTTTAGTTTATCTTTAACTTTGTCCTTGGCTTTTTCTTTTGCTTTCTCTTTGGCGTCATCGAGTTTTTGTTTTGCTTCATCTTTAAGCGCGTTGCTTACATCTAGCTTAAAGCCAACGTCATGAAATGGGCCTTCTATACGCAGTGGGATTTTAAAGCCTGTACTATCATCTGTAGTGCCTTGCCCTTCAATCGAATCAACAATGCCGGTCACTAAGCGATAATCAACATTGGTTTTAGGCAAATCTACATCGCCCTCACCTGTAATACGAATAAGTGGGCTCATCAGCGATAGGTCGTTATTATGGCCCACGCCATTAGTAAAGTTAAAGCTACCGGTGAGCGCAGAAAAATCTGTTTGCTCTGATTCTTCAAAGCCTGTATCAAGCCCTTCACTCACAGCACCAAGATTACCCGTAATAAGCTCTTTGCCTTTGCGAACCATCTCAGCCACGTTTGCGCCTTTAACAGCACCATCGGCAAATTCAAAGCTAACCTTGCCATTTAATGCATTAATGAAGGTTTTTTGACTTTGCCCAGTTGTGGTTAAATTCCAATTTAATGACCCTTTACCCATAAGCTTATCAAAGCCAGCTGCATCAGTGAGTAACGGTTGTGCGTCTATGTCGGCTAAATCAAAATTTGTGCTTATTTTATACGGCGTTTGCTGCGCATTTATGTTGATAACCCCTTTACCAGTGCCCTCATATGCTTTAAAGCTATCTAAGCTTAATTTAGCAACGCTGTTATTTAAATCGACTGTAAATTGATTAGCACCTAGCTCAATATCGTTAGCTTTTAAACCGCTTGAGCGAATAACTACATTAGCATTAAGTGCATTTAATGCGCTTAAATCAATTTTAGTATCGTCCCAAACAATCGGCTGCGCGGCTTTAGGTTCTTCGCTTTGCGGCGCTTGCTGCTTAGCGACTACCTCCGGTAAGTAGGGATTCAAATCAAGCATACCTAGGTCTATATCAGCATTAACCGCTAGTTTATTGCCTAAGTTTACTTCACTTTTTCCTTTAATCTCTAATTCATCTAGGGTAGCAATCAGCTCTTCTAAGTTAAACGTATCATCTATAAGATGCATTTTACCGTTTACACTAAACGCATTAAATGCATTTTCTTTAGCGTTTAAGTCTACCCCTTGCCAAGTTGCTAGCTCCTTAACAGAGTCGCCACTTAGCGCTAACTCGCCTTTTATATCTTTACCTTGGCGAGCAATACTGCCGTTAAAAGTAAGATCGACCAAGCGAGAGTCTACGCTTTGAGTAACCTCAAATGTCGCCCCTTCAATTGCCTTTGCCGGCGTATCAAGTTTTACATCAAGCTCAAAGCGCTCTTGCATATATGTAATGCCGCCTTTGATCTCTAGTGTTTTACGTAGTGAAGGAAGTAAAATAGCCAATTCCAAGTCACTAATTTGTTGTTTAGCGCCTGTTTGCCCATCTAGGTAAGTAAACGTACCACCGTAAATAGCCACTTCACCTAACTCTATATCAAAGTTCTCTGGTAGTTTAACAGCCTCACCTGATTGAGTTTGCTCTTGCGGCTGCTCTGCTACAGCATCAAACAACTGCCAGTTAGCTTTACCGTTTTTATCAGTTTCTAATAAAATATTGGGCTCGTTAATAACAAACTTATCAAGTTTGAATTCGCCGCCAAATAACGATAACCATGGTATATGCACAGCTAATTGCTCCATACTTGCCATGTCGTCGCGCGAGCCTGTCTGCATGTTTGCAAAGTGTACATCGTTAAGCTCTAACTTTAATGCAGGAAATACACTAAGCGTTTTATCACCTTTAATAGTAAGTGTGCGCCCTGTTGTTTTTTCAACCTGTTCAGATACTTTATTAAAAATAGTATCGGTTGGGATTAAAAACGGAGCGGCAATAATTAACGCAATACAAAGTAAGAGTATTACACCAACAATTTTGAGTAAGGTCTTCATGATCATCCTTTCAAACGTGCAAATAATGTTCTTATCATAGCGAGTGTTAGCTTTAAAATCATTGTCGTTGTGACAAAAAAGCACTTTATTGTAATTTATTTAATTTGAAATGAATTTATGCTTAAAAGTAAACGTTGCGAAATTGGTGACTAAAAGTAAAGCTCATCAAGTTTAAATCTAACCAAGTATTAAACCCTACAACATTGCATCCCTTGAATTGTTAGGTATGATGCACGGCCCTGTTGCTATTGGCGTATTTGCGCTAAAATAAAGCAGCTAAAAAATGTATCTACTCGGAGACTCTACAAGGCATGAAAAAACTGCTAATTTCACCGTCAAAAATGGCGCTAGGCGAACAAGAAAGTCAAATTTACCAAAACATCTTGAAGCAAGCTTCAGAACTAAGCCTAAACCTAATGGCCGTGAAAGTAGAAAACCACCCAGAGGATTTTTTAGGCTGGTGTTATGAGCTGCTAAGTGCAAGTAAAGACCGTATAAATTACGATTTACTAGAGCCACAACAACTGCCAGTTTTAAAAAAGCTGCACGACCAGCTAACCTCAGCAATTAGCTTTTTACAGCTTAAAACAATACGTGTAGCACCTTGGCCTGTTATTAGTATGTTTGTAGAGCAACACAAAGAACTTATTGCACTGGACGAACAGCTTCGCCTTACCACGTATTTGCACAGCATTCGTGAGCAAGCACTAAAAGATATGATCCCAGAGGATTTACTGGCATTTAGTGGTAAACACACTGCCACGCTCGACCCAAGCACCTATAACTTTGATGTTGAATGGTTCGCATCAACAAAAAGTGCAAAGGGTTTTCATCAAATGCTAGCCGACTTACCTGGCGCGTTTGACGATGCACTTGCTAACATCCCGCTTGAAGGTGATGTGAGCGAAGCTGATTACCAACAGTTTGTTGTTGCTTATTTACTTGCCTTTAACGGTAGCGATGAAAAGCCAACCCTTGCTCCTGCTACACGTTTATTAGCAATGCGCCGCCCCGATGTGTTTACGCCGATTAGTAATAGCCGTCTTGATGCATTATGCGCAGCTTTAGGTATTACAAAATTAAACAATCGCGACTTTGAGCGCTACTGGCAAGATATAGTACAAAGCATTCATGCTATGTCGTGGTTTAAAATGGCTAATGGCAGCAATGAACTAGAAGAGCAACTAGTTAGTATAAAAGCGTTATTACCGTGCTTTTTTTACTATGCAGATGCCAGCACGGCCGACAACTCAAATTATATTAAGCTATTAAATAAACCTAAACGCAGCACAACAAGTGCAGGAAAAGCACAGCGCAGAGGTAAAGAGTCAGCCGAAATACTTGTAGACCGTGCACTTGCAGCCGATGACATTCCCGAGCATATTCGTAGCAAACGCGACTCTATTATTAGCGAAGTACAAAAAGGCCGCGGAGTAAACGAAACAATTAGTCTTATGCGCACTATATTTGGCTAAATTTACCTAACCTAACTGTATTTTTCTGGTGCAGTTAGGTTAATTTATGCACCAGCAGTGTGCGTTTTTTAATTAACCACCTCAATCATCCCCTCTTCTAAAACTTCTCAACATATTGTTTTATAAAAGTAAAAAAACAGTTTTATAGAAATTATTTTAAGCTGGCACATACAGTGCAATTGCATTCCCAGTTAAACAATAAAACACCGCCAGTCAAAGGGTTGCCAATAAGAGAATAAAAACCTAGGCGATAAAAATCATATAACGGGAAATGGACATGCTAAAACTAAAAAAAACCGTCGCAATTAGCGCAATAGCTTTATTAGGTGCTACATCTTTAACATCAACAGCCGTACATGCAGAAGTAACAGCAAACGCAGCGGCTACGTCTAACTACTTATGGCGTGGTCAAGAGCAAACTGGGGGCGATGCTGCTATTTCTGGCGGTATTGATTACGCTGACGAGTCAGGCTTTTATGTAGGTACTTGGGCATCAAATGCTTCATGGGCCGATGAAATGACTTACGAGCTTGATGTTTACGCGGGTTTTGGTGGCGATATTAACGACACATTTAGCTACGATGTAGGTTACATTTATTACGCTTACCCAGATGCAGCTTCTGAGGCAGATGCTGATTTCTCTGAAATTTACGGTAGCATCAGCGCAGAAGGTTTCACCTTTGGCGCTGCAATCCTTGCCACTTCAGCGGCAGATGGCGATGGCACCGACTTTGGCGATTCATTATACCTAAATGCCGATTACAGCTTTGCTGTTGGCAGCAATGGTACTGAGGTTGCGCTGCACTTAGGTCACTACTCTGGCGACTTTATAGGCGATGATAATATTATTGATTACGGTATCTCTGTATCAAAAGATGGTTTTACTTTTGGCGTATCTGACACCGACATGGATGAGTCAGATGTTAAAGTTTACGTAGGCTACGCTGTAGACTTTACGCTTTAAAACAAAATGTGTTACTTGCTGCAACACTAAGGGCCTTTTGGCCCTTTTCTCGTTTAGGGCACCTAAATACTCACAGCGCCTTTTAATTTTAGCTACTAAAGCACTTTGCTATATAACCCACTTCGGTTAATCGCCGAGCTTCTCGCTGCTATTACCCCTTTTTACCAATATGCTAATTCGCTTTATTAAGCTTTATTGCGCATTTGTATTAGTAATTCGCTAAAACAAAAAAGGCCGCATTAAATGCGGCCTTTCAGTTAATTACTAATCGTTAATCGTTAAAACTTAGCTAGGTTGTTTTTACTGTCTTTATCTACAAGCTTAATGTACGGGTCAACCCCTGCGTACACTGGCTTTTCTTTTACTTTTAGCTCAATAGCATTAGTACCAGAGACTATTTGATGCTTTTGCGAGTAAATCACAAAGTCTTCAGCGAGAAGGTTTTCAGGGTCATCGCTAAACAATGCAATATCAATTAGCTCATCAAGTGGTTGCTCGGTTTCTTCACCTTGTCCATCGGCATGCTGCTTAGTTGCTTCAACGTTCAGTGTTACTGTATAAAAACCTTCGCTATCAACATCATCTGTAACCGACACTGCTTTCATTTCAAGCTCATAAAGCGTTATATATTTAAACTGATCATCAATAAAACGTTGCTCCGCTTGCGTTGCGTCTTGTTTTAAATAGCTAAGTAAATCAAGCGTAGTTGGGTATGGGGTTGATTGGTATTTAAACTCATTCAAAAACGCTTTAAGTGCGGCATTTAAGCGTTCTTCACCTAATCGGTCATACAAAGCCATCATCGCAACTGAGCCTTTATTGTAATGAAGATATTGTTGCGACTGCGTTTTATACAGCGGCATTTCTTCAAAGGCTTCGCCTGTGCGG
Organism: Pseudoalteromonas sp. 2CM41L; assembly: GCF_023161905.1. Lineage (NCBI taxonomy): Bacteria > Pseudomonadati > Pseudomonadota > Gammaproteobacteria > Alteromonadales > Pseudoalteromonadaceae > Pseudoalteromonas > Pseudoalteromonas sp. 2CM41L. Next base: position 100,819 of record NZ_JALNTN010000013.1, on the reverse strand, counting down.
CCCATTAAGTATCTATCTAACTCGTACTTTAAGAATTTACGAAGCTTCTCGGCGCCAAAGCGTTTTTTTAGTACCATAAGCGCACTGTATTGGGAGAGCGATTCAGAAATAACGGCACTGCCCTCTACATTAGCCCCAGATACTTGATGCCCCCACCATTGGTGTGCAACTTCATGTGCGGTTACATAGTAAGGTAGGTCAACTTTACTCTCATCTCTTAAGTCTGTGTTAAAGCCAATACTTTCTGAGTAAGGCACCGTATTAGCAAAACTTTGCGCAAACGAGCGATACTTAGGAAACTCAATAATACGAAGCTGTTTATGCTGATATGGCCCAAAGGCTTGCGTGTAGTAATCTATTGAGTCTTGTACCGACTCAATCATACGGTCAACATTCCATGCATGATCTTTGTGGTAGTACACCTCAATATTTACACCGTTATGTTCAACCTTTTTGCTTTCAAGCTCCGCCGAAAGCACAGAATAAAAGTTTAAAATAGGGGCATCCATTTTATAAACAAAAGTACGTCTTCCGTCTTTTACACTTTCACTTTTTAAATAACCGGGTGTAATAGCAAATTGTGACTCATCAGTGGTTACTGTTGCCTTGTAGTTTATAAAGCCATTAGCAGGCCCAAACTCATTTTGCGTATAATAGCGGCTGTCTTCTAGTTTATGTGCACGTTCAAGCTCGGGTAAATCGTGCTTACGGCGCTCATACTTATCCGCAATTTGAAAATACTTTTGATAACCAAAATTTGGTAATAATTCTCTATTATTTACAAATGTACCATTGTGCACGAGTTGAGTATCAGATCCTCTATCAACAAAACCGTCGTGTTCACGAGTAACAGAAAGCTCACCTTCGCGTACTTCATTAGGCATTAGCGGTTGTTCAAACTCAAACCATACCATGCCAAAATCGGTTAAACGCTCAACTATTTTTCCGCCCGCCATTTTTACATCCCAGCTTTTAGATTGGCTAGGCTCGTTAATTAACACACGGGTTATTGGCTCGTTTGCGGTATTGGTAAACTTAATTTTAGCCACGGCATTTAAAGCACGTTTTTTAGGGTAAATATCAATGTGTAAATCAACATCAGTTATTATAGGCAGTGGCAAGTCTTTGTATTGTGAGAACTCTTGCTCATACCTTACTTGTAGCGCTTCGTTATCATCACTTGTTACAAACTCATTTATTACACGGGTGTTGTAATAAATGTTATAACCCGCGCCCACAAATACCAATAAACTTATAACGGCTGCAATCTGGCCTTTTAAAGACATGTTGTAACGCACTAAAGATAAACGCGTACGCAATGTTTGCGATGGACCACGATGCCATAAAGCAAACCCTACAATAGCTAAAAACACACTCAATGCGCCCCAATATAGGGTATACCAATGCGCGCCTTGTAAAAAATGCCCGTAACCGTTTATGTCTGAATACGGTACGCTGCTGCTTTGCGAAAAATGATACATATGATGCTCAAACCCGTAAGCACCCATTACCATTTGAGCAATGTAATACAGAATAAACAAACCCATACCTATGTATTTATTAGGGCTAACTATTTGTAAAAAGAACGCCAAAATAGCCATCATAATTAAAGGCAATAATGTAAGGTAACCCAACCTAAATAAGTACTGGCCAAGCTCTAGGTTAAATTGCCCCTTAAATAGTTGCACTGCAATGGTAAACATCATACCTACTAAATAAAGGCCACAAACCGCAGTGATTAGCGCAATAATTTTAGATACCCAAAACACACTGTTATGCACTGGGTAGCTGTCAACAATATCGCCCATACCACTGTGGCGTTCTCGCCAAACCAGCTCTGCGCTGTAATAAGCAATAATAATAAACATAAATATAGCGGAGGCGTTTTGAATAATGCCCACCATGTTTTGTGTGAGCGGCCAATCTGTTGTGCCATATGCGCCAATAGGCGCAAAAAGTGGTGCGAGTAACGTAATAATACTGACACCCGCTAAAATCATAAAAGGAGCACTTAATATAACCTGCTTAAGCTCAAATAAGCTGCGCATTACTAATTGCGATTGCGTATTGACCCCTTTTGACTTGTAATTTTTAGCGCTGCTAATAAGTGCTGCTTGTTTGTTTTTTACAAACGTAGAAACAGCAAATTGCTTTTTCTGTTTTTTAGTGACTACGCGATTAGCTAACTTTCCGAGGCCAAAAAACATCGCTAAACTTAGTGCTACCCATAAAATACGGTTAATTAAAAAATCGCCCGAAAGCGTTAACACTTCAGTATTTTTATCACTTACAGTCCAGTAACGGGTTAAGTCAATTAACGACCCAGTGCCAAATGGGTCTGCGTAAACAACAATATTTCTAAACGCTAAATCGTCAAAATAGATACTCGCCAATTGGTAACTTATATAGATCACCACGGCCGTTACATATACCGCCATCATGGTTTTAAAATAAACCGCCACACTATTAAAAATAGCACTGAGCACCAATAAGCTTGGCACCGCTAAATATAAAAAAGGCGCAGCGTAATATATAAACTTATTAGGGCCTACTAGCTCACTATCAAGCCAGCCAACCAACAAGCCAAACTGAGATCCCAAAAATACGCCTAGTGGCACAGTTAAAAAAACAACGAGCACAACCAAGTAAGCACCAAAAAAACGCCCTGATTGATAAGCAAGCGGGTTAACGGGCTTACTAAACACCAGCTCATCCATTTTGGTCTCGCTGTTGCGAATCGCTGAGCTTGCAACAAAGTTAACCACTAAAAACATAGCAAGCGTACAAAAGGTAACCGTTAAAACCATAATGGTATAAGGCGAATTCATATGAACATTAGCCCCACCTAGCGGAAACTTACTACTGGAGCTTATAAAAAACGCCATAAAAAAGAAGATTAATGAGGTCACATAAAACGAAGGCTGGCGCACAAAATAGCGCAGCTCAAACGCGAGCATATTAAAAAACATAGCGCCCCCTTATGCTACTTGGCTGTTACGATGATTAAGCAACGTAGAAAAATATACATCTTCTAGGTTTGCACTGCTGAGCTCAAAACCTTCAGGGGCTTCATTGGCTAATACATGTAATATGGTTTGCCCAGCAAATAAGCGTTTTGAAATAACAGGCAGTTGCGGCTCAAGCTCTAGTGCTTCTTCTTGGCTCATGGCTTTGCGCCAAATTTGGCCTTGGAGTTTATCGGTAAGGGCAATGGGGTTACCCTCTAATAGTATTTTTCCGCCTGCCAGTACGGCCATGTTTGGGCAAAGCTCTGCCACATCTTCAACAATGTGGGTCGATAATATAACGACTTTTTGCTCGCCTAAGCTTACTAGCAAGTTATGAAAACGATTTCGCTCTTCAGGGTCTAACCCTGCTGTTGGTTCATCAACAATTAGTAAATCAGGGTCACCTAGTAAGGCTTGTGCAATACCAAAACGCTGGCGCATACCGCCCGAAAAGCCACTTACCGCTTTTGAGCGATGTTGATATAAATTAGTATGTGCAAGCAAGCCTTCTACCGACTCTTTACGCTCGCCTTTATTATGAATGCCCTTTAAAACAGCCATATGGTCTAGCAAGTCGTAAGCACTAACACGTGGGTATACACCAAAATCTTGCGGTAGGTAACCTAAACGTTGGCGCAGAGCCTGTGGGTCTTTAAAAACATTAATACCATCAAAAGTAATTGAACCCGAATCGGCAGATTGCAACGTAGAAATAGTACGCATTAGTGATGATTTACCGGCCCCATTTGGCCCAAGCAGCCCAAACATTCCTTTTCCTATAGATAAATCAACACCTTGTAGTGCATGTACGCCATTATCGTAGGTTTTAGATAACCCTGTTATTGATAGCATTTTTACTTCCTTGAATTTTAATAGTTTTTTTATTGCGCTTTTTATATCACATTAAAAAAAGGAACATAAGTTACGCAGCGGTTAATTTTGTAACAATAAATAAACACAATAGGTAATAATACTTGCCTCGCATTTATTCAGTCGGTATAAAAACCACACACACACTTTATAAGAAGCGTAAAGCCATGCAAAAACATCAAAGCCAACCACTAAACGACTTTATAGAATACCCTCACGATGAAATGCTAAAACGCGCAACCGAATTTTTACAAACCAGCCAGCGCCGCCATAGTATTCGCAGCTTTAGCGACCGACCTGTGCCTAAAAATATAATTGAAGCCTGTATAAAAGCAGCAGGTACCGCGCCAAGTGGAGCGAATCATCAACCGTGGCATTTTGTAGCTATAAACAGTAGCGATGTAAAAAAACAAATAAGAGAGGCCGCCGAAAAACTAGAGCGCTCTTTTTATGAAGGCAGAGCAGGAGAAGAGTGGCTTGATGCGCTAAAACCATTAGGTACCGACGCCAATAAACCCTATTTAGAGCATGCGCCTTGGCTTATTGCAGTGTTTAGTCAAAAAAAAGGCGGTGTGAATACGGATGATAAAAACACCAATTATTATGTGCACGAATCAGTAGGGCTGGCTACTGGGTTTTTAATACAAGCCCTGCACCGCTGTGGCTTAGCTACGCTTACCCATACACCTAAACCAATGAGTTTTTTAACCGACATTTGTAAGCGCGACAAAGACAACGAACGTCCTTACATGTTACTTATTGCGGGCTACCCAAGTGACGATGCAACTGTACCTGTCCATGCACTTGATAAAAAGTCGCTTGATGAGATTGCCACTTTTATTTAAAGCAAATTACTCAGCCGTACTTTGCTTACAAAACCATTCGTAAAGTAACGTAATAATCGACTCAACCTTTGGGTCGATTAACGAATAATAAATTGTGTGTCCCTCACGGCGAGTTGCCACTAGCTGGGCTTTACGTAAACTCGCCAAATGCTGAGACAAAGCAGACTGCGCCAACGGAACATTTTGATTTAACTCACCCACACTTTGTTCACCTTGCAATAAACTACATAAAATCATTAAACGGTTTTTATTTGCCATTAATTTTAAAAATTGCTCTGCCTGCTGAGCGTTTTCTGCAAGTTGTTCAATATTCATAGTGATACTTAATTATTTTGCGTGTTTTAATTATAGACTTTTACATTAGTAAGTTCTAATATAATTAACATTAGAAAAAGCTAATATTAAGGTCAATTCATGAAAATAAGTGACGCCATACTCTTAATTGGCGGAAGTGCCGTTACAATTTCTGTGCTTTTAAGCTACTTTGTTGATAGTAACTTTCAATTTTTAACGTTATTTATTGGTATTAACTTAGTGCAATCCGCCTACACTAAATGGTGCCCATTAATGACTTTTTTGCGCAAAAGAGGATTTACAGACTAATGCTTACTTCAATTCCTGATTTACTAAAAATTATCACACCTAACCAACGCCGTATTGATGCAGCGCAAGCAAAGCAAGAGCTAGAACAAAATAAAGGTTTACTTATTGATGTACGCGAACCCGCTGAGCATGCCAATGTAGCTGCGGTAGGGGCAATAAATATTCCACGCGGATTACTCGAAATGAAGCTAATGGAAATAGAAAAAGACGCTGCACGCCCTATTTACTTACATTGTGCCAGCGGTGCCCGCGCCACTTTAGGTGCAGAAGCGCTAACCCGCGTAGGCTACGAAAACGTTACCGTTATTACGTGTAATGCAACGCAAGTAAGTGAAGTTTTTTAATTGCTTCACAAAAAAGTAACCTAAATTGCCTACACTTTGCTTTTTACACTTTACAGGTACAAAGCAATGGCATTTACACGGAGAAGTTTTTTAAAAGCATCGGCAGCAGGATTTGGCGCTGCCGTATTATCACTTGGTTTAACAGGCTGTCGTTTTGACGATGATGACGACACTCCCGTTAGCTTTGACCACGGCGTTGCCAGCGGCGACCCGCTAAGCGATAGCTTAATTATTTGGACCCGTGTAACCCCACTCGATGTAACAACTAAATCGTTAAAAGTACAATGGCAAGCCGCCACCGACCAAAGCTTTACAAATATTGTTCACGATGGTGAAACACATATCAGTGATACCACCGACTTTACTCTTAAAGTTGATTTACAAGGGCTTGATGCCAACACAGTTTATTACTATCGCTTTAATGCACACGGAAAAACCTCCCCTATCGGACAAGGTAAAACGCTTCCTGTCGGTGCGGTTGATCAGGTGAAATTAGCCGTTGTATCGTGCGCAAATTATCCTGCCGGGTATTTCCATGTGTATGGCGAAATTGCTAAGCAAAGCGATTTAGATGCGGTACTGCACTTAGGTGATTACATATACGAATACAGCAATACGGGTTATGCAAGCGAAGACGCCGCACAGTTAGACCGACTGCTACCATTAGATAATAGCAGCGAAATTATCGCACTGACCGATTATAGAAAACGCTATGCAAATTATCGCCTCGATGCCGACTTACAAGCAGCCCATAGCCACTGTGCATTTATAACAGTGTGGGACGACCACGAAATCACCAACGACACATGGCGCGAAGGCGCAGAAAATCATAACGAAGGTGAAGGCGAATTTAGCCAACGTAAACTCAATGCACTACAAGCCTACTTTGAGTGGATGCCAATTCGTAATGTAGCCGACAAAGAACGTATTTACCGACGCTTTGAGTTTGGTAATTTAGTCTCTTTATACATGCTAGATACCCGTGTATTAGCCCGTGATGAGCAGCTTAACTATAGTGATTTTGACCTTACCTCCCCTGCAGGGCAAAGCGCATTTGCTGCAGCAATAGGCGCAACAGACCGTGCATTATTAGGCAGCGAACAACTTACATGGCTTAGCGATGCAATCACTACCTCAAGCACACAGTGGCAAGTGTTAGGGCAACAAGTGCTAATGACAAAAATGCACTTACCAGTAGAGGTCATGTTACTACTTGCTAGCTTACAAAGTGCTCAGGCAAACGGAGGCGATCCAAGTGAATTGCTCGCACAGGCCAATGTATTATTTGCAGAGCTGGCGCAAATTAAAGGCCGTGTATTAGCGGGCGACCCAAGTGTAACCGAGGCAGAGCTTGCCCGTGTTCAAACCACCATACCGTATAACCTTGATGCGTGGGATGGCTACGCCTACGAGCGAGAAGTATTATTAGGCACCGCTATTGCAGCACAAAAAAACTTAGTAGTTTTAGCCGGAGATACTCATAACGGCTGGGCGGGCCAGCTTAAAACTGATGCCAGTAACCCTATTGCAGCCTCACAAAATGCTGGGGTGGAATTTGCAACGGCATCGGTTTCATCACCAGGGCTTGAAGAATATTTAGCGCTAAACACACAAGATGCGCAAACCGTAGCGCAAATAGAGCAAGTAATTGCCTTATTAGTTGATGACCTTGCTTATAATAATTTAGTGGAGCGCGGCTATTTAACCATTACATTTACACCTGCAAAAGCCAGTGCTAAGTGGAATTATATAAGTACAATTAAAGCGCGCGAATATCAGGTTGTTGAAAGCCGTACCAAAGAGCTAAGTATGCTGGCAGGTCAGGCTCAATTACAAAACGCTTAACGCTTCGCCTCTAAAGCTGCCAAACGCGTATCTATGCGCTCTACTACCTCAACTAAGCGAGCAAGTAATGCTTGGTTGAGGTGATCTTCAGCAAGCTCCTGTGTTTTAGGGGCTTGCGCAGCTAAGTTATCTTTTTGCTCAAGTATGGCTTCTCTAAACTCACTGGCATTTTCAACACCAAGTAATGACACTAATGCGCCATGACCCGACTGCCCTGCAGTTTCAAAGCTTAACCGGTATAACCCAAAAAAGCGCATAAGCGGCCCTTGGTTCAGCCCCACATCGGTTATTTTTTCAAGCGGTATAGATTTTTCTTCTTTAAATAAAATGCCGCGTTTAACCACCAGCTTTTGCGTGAGTAATTGCGCCGACATAGCGGCCAAAATTTTACCTGCCACCAGCCATACAACAAATAACACCACAGGTATAAGTGGAATGGTTACTAATGCAACGGCACTAAAAAAGCATGCCATGGTCATCCAGTATTGCTTCACTTTGGGATCAAAGCTGGCACTTTTTAAGATAGGGTTATTCATTGGTTTATCCTCATTCCCATTTTATTAATCTAATCAAACGTATGCCTTTATTCACTTATGTGATCAACGTCTTCAATGCAATTTAGCCACTTACATTCAGATAAACTTTCATACACTCTCTTACAAACGCCAATCAAAAATATAGCTACACTAAAGCCTAATAGCGTTGCGGCACACTTTACTTATCGCAAACAATTTTCACTTTTTACTTAACACCAAGGCTCCTATGAACACTTATATACAAAACTCACTACGGTTATTAGTTGGCACACTTGCACTTGGCAGTATTACTGCTCAAGCTGAGTCGCAGTTTTCATTAGGGGGCGGTGTCATTTCTACCAGCTCACCTTATGCAGGTACCGACAGTGAAACGCTATTTTTACCTATCATTACTTACGAAGGCGAAAGGCTTAGTTTTAAAGGTTTGTCGCTTGATTATAAATTAGTGGAGCAGCAAGGTTTTAACTGGTCATTAGTTTTAGAGCCAGGCGATAACTTTAATACCTCAGATTCAGACCTTGCAGCCATAAAAGCCTTAGACGATAGAAAGCTATCACTCTACGCAGGCACGCAGGTTAGCTACACTGCAAGCTTTGGTAAAATAAGCGCCAGTGCTACCCATGATGTAATAGGCCACGGCGATGGCGCTAAATTTAAAAGCAATTACAGTTACCCTATTAAATTATCTAAACAACTAATGCTCATTCCTTCTGTGGGTGTTGAGCTAAATAGCAGTGATGTATCTAACTATTATTATGGTGTAGCACAGGGCGAATCTACCACCTATGCGCCTTACGAACTTAGTTCTACGGTTAACTACAATGCGGGTTTATTTTTAATGTATTACATTAATAAAAACTGGAACGTAAATGCCATGGTTAACTATAAGCAGCTCGATTCTGATATTGAAGACTCACCCATTATTGATACCGATAACACCACGACTGTGATGATGTCGGTTAACTATCGTTTTTAATCCCCCCTTTGTTAGGCATTAATTAAGCATTAAAAAAGCCGAGCATACAGGGCTATGCTCGGCTTAGGTTTGGGAAAATATAACTGCTACTGCTTATTAATAAGTATGCTTACATTTTCTCTATCTGGGCCTATTACATTAAACGTGTAGGTACCTTGTTCGGTAATATTCAGTGCTATGTTGGCGCCTACCGCTTCAAGTGGTGTTAGTTCATCAATTACCACTACCGGCGTATCGCCTGCTCCACCGTAATCCACTGTGCTCCAATCTTCAGACGCTACTTTAAATTCGTAGTCGCCTACCTCTAATTCAATAGAAGCAGAGTAAATTGCATCACCCTCGTACATAAGCGGGTTATCGGTACTCCAGTCATTTAAGCTGCCGCGAATAAACACCGGTGTTTGTGCAAACATTTCGCCGTTGAGCACTTTTAGCGTTACGTTATTTAAATCACTGGCGTCAAATATAAACTGGTATTCACCTTGCTCGGCAATGTCTATAGTCATATTCGCGCCCGCAACCGACAACTGCTCAGCGGTGCCAACCATTACACTGGCATCTCCCTCAGCCGAGCCATAATCAACCGTGCTCCAATCTTCTGACGCTACTTTAAATTCATAGCTTGCAGCGCTCAGTGTTTTAGTAAAGGTGTAAATGCCTTTACCTTTATAACTTAGCTCATCGGTTACTCCCCAGTCATTAAGCGTACCGCGCACATAAATAGCCGTGCCTACAAATGGCTCTTCGTTATATAAAGTAAGCGTTGGATTTTCTGGGTTTGAAGCATCAAGCGAAAATACATAGGTTGCATCAATGGCAGCGCTGAAGGTCATGTTTGCACCTGAGCGCGTTAATGGCTCACTTTGATTTTCAACTACATCTTTATCAGCGTCAGTAAGCGCACCAAAATCAACTGTAGACCAATCTTCTGAGGCAATTTTAAATTCGTAGTCGCCAGCGCTTAGCGCAATTGCTATACGGTATTCACCCTCGCCAATATATTCAAATGCATCGCGTGTGCCCCAGTCGTTTAAAGTTCCGCGCACAAACACTGCGGTGCTGCCATAAGGTACTACATCAGGCGCACCTACGGTCGCATTTGCACTTAAACCAACACCTTGGCTCTCACCTTGGTTTTTAGTAAAAACAGCTAGTGTGTAGGGCGGTACAGTAAATGTGCCTTCGTTATCGCCTTGGGCAAAATTGGCGCTGGCCATGCTTGCATCAACACTGTTTTTTAATACGTCGTGTAATTCAAAACCCGCTGCAGTGGCAATAGTATGGCTAAGGGTTTGCTCGGTTGCGTTAATCATCACTACAAGCGCGTCAAATGCTGGGTCTAAGTCTGTGAGTCCTTCGCCATCATCAATGCTCATTACAATTAAGCCATGTTGCTGCGCTTTACCTACGTTATGAAAACCCACTCGCTCAATGACATCTTGCTCTGTGGTTAATCTAAATAGTGGGCTGCTGCTACGTATTTGTAAAAACTCGTTAAATACATCACCTGCATAAGCTATGTCTTGCGGCATTGCCTGTGCATCTAGATTAGCAGAGATAGGCATAATTTCAGACCATTTTTCTTGGTTCTTCTCTGCGTTTGGTAAACCAATGTTCCAGTTATTATTCTCTTTGGTTAAATCAACAGCATTAAACCAATCACCGGCATTATAGCTATCACGATCCATTGACTTAGAACGCAGTAAATCAGCGCCTAATTGCATAAAAGGAATGCCTTGGCTCATAAGTGGAATAGACAATGCCATGTTGTGCGCGCGCACACGTTGCTCAATACTCATGCTTGATGCATGTTTGTATTGCAACTGATCCCACAGTGTTTCGTTATCGTGTTTTGATACGTAATGAATGCTATCTGCTGGGTCTAGTGCATACGCCGTTGGCTGAGTATTCCAAGTAAAGCTATTACCTTTAGATGAATTACCTTTAAAGTCTTTTAAAATGTAATTTTGTAAGTTGCCCGCCAGCGATAACCGTAACGTGTCTTGTTCGGCTAGGTTGCCATCTGTCGGGTTATTGCTAAACATTGCACCACCACGCACGGCTTCACGAATACGGTCGTTAAATGTACCCACCTCTGAGCCTGCCATATCAGCCTGTTTAGCTTGTGTGAATAAACGATTGTTAGCTACTTCACCAAAATCCCAGCCTTCACCGTAAAAATAGTTATCAGGGTCAACTGCCTGCACGGCTTCACGCGCAGCTAATATTGATGATTTAGGCATATGCCCCATAACATCAAATCTAAAACTGTCGTAGCCAAATTCACGCGCTAAAATAACCAATGAATCAGTAACAAACTTATCCATCATTACATGCTCTGTAGCTGTATTTTCACAACACGTTGAGCGCTCTATTTCACCACTTACTTCGTTATAGCGATGATAGTAACCCGGTACTAGCTTATCAAATACCGACTTGTCCCAAATACCCGACGACGTTGTATGGTTATAAACCACATCCAGTACAACACGAAGTCCTACTTCTTGCAGTGATTGCACCATGGCGCGGGTTTCTTTAACGCGGGCAATGCCCTCTGGGCTTGAGGCATACGAGCCTTCAGGCGCTATAAAGTAATGCGGGTCGTAACCCCAGTTAAAGCCGTCTAAATCACGCATCGCACTGGCTAATGCTTGTGCATCATCTGAGCCAGGGAGGTAACTTTGCATAATATCGACAATGGTGCTGTTTTTATCTTCGATTTTACATGCATCAGCTTCATCGTTAATACGCTCACATAATTTACCTAAGGTGTCTGTAATTTCCACACGCTGTGAGGCATCCTCTTCAATGGTGCCAATATCAGTCACTGGCAGTAAATGAAAGTGTGTTAAGCCTTTATCTGCTAATTGCTTAAGGTGCTGCATTGGCACGCTTTCAAGTTCAGTGAATGCAAGGTATTTACCACGGTTTGCTTCGCTTACTGACTGATCACGCACACTAAAATCACGTACATGGCCTTCATAAATAACCGCATCTTCTGGGTTAGTAATAGTAGGCACGATACGCTCATCCCAGCCTTCTGGTTTAGTGTCATCATCGGCTAAATTAATCAGCTGGCTGTATAAACCATTGGTAGATACATTGAGTGAGTAAGGGTCTGTACTCCAAAGCGACTCTATTTGCTGAGTCAGTGGGTGGTAAACATCAAAATTAAAGCGGTAGTAGTGGCGGTCGTATTGCATATCTAAACTTGCTTGCCAAATACCTGTCTGTGTATTTAATGTCATTGGTATAGAGTGCACTTGTGTTTTTGCATCATCAAACACGTTTAGCACCATGTTATTAGCAGTGGGTGCCCACACAGTTACATCAATCGCGTTATTGCCATAAGTTACGCCAAGTACAGCTTCGTTAGCGTCGTCTTCGCCTTGTGTGTAAAGGGCATCGAGTGCTTTAGCGGTTTGCACATAGCTTGCTTCTAGCAGCTTACCTTCACTATCGTAACCGGCAATAACAAGCTGCGATTTTATAAGCGCTTTAGCCGTGTTTGTATCCCAACTTCCTTCGTATGCGTTCCAAGTGGTTAAATGCGGTACTTTTGCCGCTTGCTCATCAGTTAAACTGCTTGATTGCAGCGTAACAGTATCGCCGTTTAAACCAGTATCAATATCCACTTCAAGCTCAGCCGTAGCTGATGAATGCAACTTAATTAGGCTTGTAAGCTCGTTACTTGGTTTATACAAAATAGTATTTAAATCAATCCAATGCGCTGAAGCACCTGTTATAGCAACTGCGCGTTCGCCCAAACTTAAAATAGGGTATTCAAACACTGAAGGCTCACCATGAATGGTAAAGTTCATACGTTGAAAGGTTTCATCATCTTGCATCAGCGGCATGGTTAAATCCACATCACCAAACGCTTTACCCGTGCCTTCTGTACCAATATGAATAATAAAATTGGCACATTCGTTATAACCCTCTTTAAGGTTAATTATCCAATACGCACCGTAGTTAGGGTCAATACCATCGTATTCATGGCCGTTAGCCCAATCGCTGGTATCAAATGGCGGTGCATAAGCATCGCATACTTCGTTATTCCACGAATGTAATCGGTAGCCTTCGTAGTTATCATCGGCTAGGCGGTTATAAAATAAAACCGCCTCTCCTTCCCCTGCAAATACCACAGGGTCTGGCAGGGTTGGGTCGGCGCCAACCACACAGCTTTCGTTATTTTCATCAGGTACTGTCGGTGCAGGGCACGATATAGGTTCGGGATCGACACATTGTGTCCCCGCTTCATTAGGCACTTGTGGCACATTACAGGTAAGTAATGGTTCACCAGATTCAACATCATCTGTTCCACCACATCCTGCTAATATCATTAACCCTAAGGCTATTAGCAAATATTTAGACATAGTTATAATTTTCATTTTTAAACGCTCCGTTTGCTAATTAATGACTGTATGTAAAACCAAGATAAAACTGACGACCAAAGTACTGAGTCGTCCCTGTTCGCTGCTCTGAGCCAAAGTAGCTTTGGGTTGGTTCATCGGTTAAGTTATTAACTTGCAAAAGCATGGTGAGTGAATCGCTAAAGCGATAAGACGTTTGAAAATCGATGACTGTTTCAGTATCAAAATTAACCACTTGTTCGTTAATGGCAACCTGCTCTGATACAAACTCATCGCGGTAACGTACATTAAGGCGGGTTTCAAAATCGTCTAAAGCATAAAACACCGTGGCATTAAGCACGTTATTAGACAGCCCAGGTAAAGATTGCGCTAATGTATCGCCCCCTAAACTGGTAATCGATTCAATTTCACTTTCGGTGTATGAGTAACTTGCATTAGCGCCTAAGCCATTAAATGGCGAAGGTAAAAAGCTAAACACTTGCGTATAGGCAAGCTCTAGCCCTCTAATGTAGCCACCTTCACCGTTATTAACTGCCGTGGTGTAAATACCGTTAGTTGTGGCAACTTGCTCGCTACTGACAGGGTCTTCTATAAAGTCAGGGACATTAAAGCCATTGCCTTTAAAGTCGAAGTTTTCGATTGATAAGATTTCAACAAACGAGTCTATATTTTTATAAAATAACGCCGCAGCGACAGTGCCGTTACCTTCTTCAAAATAATATTCGTAAGATAAGTCGTACTGGTCAGCATAGAAGGGTTTTAAAAATGGGTTGTTATTACTTGAACCGTTAATAACACCATCATCACTTACGTTTGCGCTGGCATCGCCCGCTAAGCGGTTAATTGGCGCACGCGACATTACTTTAGCCGCAGCAAAGCGTACAAGTGAATTGTCGTTAAGTTGCAGGTTTAAATTTAATGATGGTAAGTAGTCGGTGTATTTAGTGCCTAATACATTAGGTGCGTATAAATTATTTACAATGCCGTTCTCATCAACAATATTTTGTGCACCTAAGCGCGCATCGCCTGCTACGTTTTCTAGTACGGTTGCCGATTGGTCGGTTTCAACGCGGCGCACACCCACATTACCCGATAAGTCGAGCCCAGCAATTTGCGTGTTAATGTTTACCATAACGTACGCAGCTAGCACATCTTCAAACACCGAGCCGCTTTGCAGCACTGACCACGAATAGTTAGTTGTGTAACCTTGCGCGTCGTCTACGCCATCGGCGTTGCCCCATGTTTGAACAGGCTCAGGCGTACCATCTGGAAACCATGCGTTAAGTGCTTTGTCTAAATCAATGGCTAAATACGACGGGAAGTAACTAAACTCGCCCTGCCAGTCAACCACTGACGCCATATCGTCGGTTAAACGCAAAGGGGGTTGCGTTGCTGAAAACGCCCCGTCGTTACCGTACTCAAATACCGAGCGTTTACGACTGTACTCTCTATCTGAGTAGCGCGCCCCAAACTCTACTGAGCTAAATATGTCGCTTTCTAGCTCGTATTTAAAGTCGAGCCTAAATGCAGTTACTTCATCTTCTGTTTGATCTGGGTAAATACCATATTTGCTGACCATTACACGGTCTATATCACTAAAGGCGGCCGCCTGATTAAACCCAACGTCAGGTAAATTTAAGCCGTTTAATTGATAGTTAATTGCTACGTTGTTATCAAATACTGGCGTTTCTGCATTGGCATCTTCTGCTACTAAGCTCCACAGTAAGCCATTTCTAAAATTACTTTTTGCCCGAGAAAGCGACACATCGGCATTTACGTTTAGTCTATCGGTTACCTGCCAATCGGCATTAACGCCAAAGCTGTCTACTTCGTCAAAGTCTTGGTTGTCGTCGTTCACTATTTCAACACGGGTATAACTTTGCGAAGTGCGGTTAACCGCTGCGCCTATTACGGCATTACCATCAAGCTGAGCGTTAGCATATGCAGCTGTTGGCCCGCCTAATTTAACCCTCAGACCGCGAGCAAATGACTCTTTATCAAAGCGCGATAAAAACGCATCACCTTTTAATTTAAAGTTATCTACCGGCGCCCACTCTATAGCTGCTAAATAACCATTACGGGTTTCTTCGCCGCCTAAATGCTGTAGCTCAAAGCCTTCGCTAATGTATTCGTTTTCTGGATTAGCTAAAGGGCCATTGGTGTCGTTAGCTGCGCCATCAACGTCTTTTGTGTCATTGTACGCAAGGCCAATAAACTGCGTTGCTACACTTGGCTGAAACAAACGCGCATAGCCCAGCGCTACGCCTAACGTGTCGTCTAGGTATTTGCCTTGATACGAAAAACTAATTCGGTCGCCAAATTCAGTGGCATCCGATACCTCTGAGGCGCGGTCGTTATACATACCGCGCACATTAGCTACAAATTTATGCGTTTGATCATTATTAAGTGGACTGGCGGTTTCAAGCTCTACCGTACCGGCCACGCCACCTTCAATAAGCGATGCCTTTGGCGATTTGTATACCGCCGCAGAGCTAATTAATTCTGACGGATATTGGTCAAACTCAATACTGCGGCTGCCACTTGTAGATACTTGCTCGCGGCCATTAAGTGTTGAAAATACAAACCCGCCCGACAGCCCGCGTATATTAATTTGCGCCGCTTGCCCACCCGTTCGTACCGCTGAAATACCAGGTAATCGTGTTAGTGCATCGGCCATTGAAATATCAGGCAGTGCCCCTAAATCATCGGCAGAAATTTGTTCTGACACCGTATCGCTAAAACGCTTTTGATTTAAAGATTGGATTAAACTGCGGCTAAAGCCTCGCACTTCAATAATTTCTAAATCTTCAGCTTGTGTGCTGGGTGATTGATTTGTTGAGTCTTCGTTTGCAGCCAATGCACTATTAGCGGCAAATAAAGCCAGCATAAGTGCACTTAGTTTAAACTTGTCCATGTGTGTGAACCTTTGAGTTATTGTTGTCAGGTGTTGCTGTATTGTTTAAAACACAACCAACAAATTGTAACTAAAAGGTAAAATTAATGTGATGAATACGTATGCAGGGCGTGAGGGTTAGGCTGCAGGGGCATATAGGCTCGCGCCCCTGCATCGGGAACGCGATTTAAAGGCTTAGCACCACTTTTATCGCAAGGGCAATAAATACGACTCCCAGTATTTTATCAAGCCACGGACTTTGCTTGGTAAAGCCAAAGCGATTTTTTGAAACCTCTGTCAGCAACGCCACCAGCAAATACCAGCCGGTATCAATTACAAACACGGTTAAACACATAATTATACCCACACTTAAAGTAAGTAGCTGAGGGTCAATAAACTGCGAGAACAAGGCTAAAAAGAAAATAGCGAGCTTGGGGTTCAAAAAGGCAATAGCAAAGCCATCTTGTAAAGCTTGGCCAGCACTTACTTCACTTTTTTGTACTTCAAGTTCGTTATTGCTGGGTTTTGCTAGCAATATTTTTATACCTAAATACGCCAAATAGGCTGCGCCTAAATACACCAGTATTTGATAAACAGTCGGAAACTGCATCATTAAAGCGCCTAGCCCTAATAACGATGCACCTGCGTATAACCCAACACCAGTACCATGGCTGAGCGCGGCAAGCATTCCGTTTTTCATACTGCCGTTAAGTGAGTGCTTTAAAACTACCGCTAAACTTGGCCCTGGCGACATTGCGCCCATCATACAAATAGCCGCTAGGCTTAACCATACTGTAAATGTCATTTAAAGCTCGTCAATTTCAATAAGTAATGTATAACCGTGCACTTGCCCATAAAAACCGGTTATTGGCACTGCGCTAATCACTTTCCAGCCATCTTGATTTAATTCCTGTATGCGGTCATTCAGTGCGGCTATATCTACGCCACCCAAAAAACGGGTCTTTCTAAATTCGATTACTTTTTGCATTTTAATCCTTGTGTATCTTATACCAATTCGCTTATTTAAGTGATCTTTTTTGAGGACGGAAAAACGTGTTGATAGCTAGGCAAAAAATTCGCTGTTTAGTTGTTCTAAATTAGAATTTTTTAACGCAGGTAGCGACACGTTTAGGCCCGCAAAATGATTAAGTAATATTGCGGATTGGTATTATAAGGTGTATTCAAAATCGTAGTAGTGAATCCCTTGCTCAATACGTATTTTCATACTGCCCGTTAACCCTTCTAGCTCATGAGTGCCTGAGTCGGGAATTACATTTAAAGTTAGGCTGTCTTGGCCTTTATCCATAGTACCAAAATGCTGTAATACAAAGCTGCCTTGTTTACCTTCAAGCTCGCCTATTACTTGCTCTATGGCAACATAACCGGCACTGCCTTGTGTAGGAGTCATGGCACTTAGCATTTCGCCTTGGCTGGTGGCATTTAAGCTACCTTTAAATGTTTTATCTATCGACATACGCCCTAAATTAACGCCGTTTTGGCCGCTTGCGTAGCCTTCTATTGGGGCCAGATTTACATTAAATTCTCCACTTACGGTTGCAGTAGTCATAACGTTTCCTTATTGATGCTAATGTTTAAAAGTATTGATTTTTATTATCTTAGTGCCATATCTATACCTTAACCTTTAAAAAGAATCCACTATGTCAAAAACAAGCCCTAAGCCCGAAAAAGCCGCTTTTAGTAGTTTATTACCTATTTTTGCGTTTATTAAACCGTATAAATGGATGGTAGTGGCGGCACTTGGCGCCCTTTTAGTCACCGCTGGTGTTAACTTATCATTAGGGCAAGGGGTTAAGTTTGTCATAGATCATGGCTTTATTGCTGGCTCCCAAGCGCAGCTACAACAAGCTGTATTAGTGCTTATTGGTTTAATTAGTTTATTGGCCGTGGGCACCTTTAGCCGCTTTTATTTAATGTCCTGGATTGGCGAACGCGTTAGTAACGATATTCGCAAAGCGGTGTTTAATCGCATTGTTACCTTGCACCCCAGTTACTTTGAAGAAAACCGCAGTGGCGAGCTTATGTCGCGTTTAACAACCGACACCACTTTGCTGCAATCGATTATTGGCTCTTCCTTTTCTATGGCGCTGCGCAGTGCATTAATGTTAGTGGGTGGCTTGGTAATGCTGTTAGTGACTAACTTAAAGCTTACGCTCGTAGTGGTTGCGTGTGTGCCGCTAGTATTAGTGCCGATGATGGTATTTGGCAAAAAGGTTCGCAAACTTGCAAGTTCTAGCCAAGATGCAATAGCCGATATAAGCACCTATGCCGGCGAGATCATTCAAAATATTAAGGTAGTTCAAAGCTATAGCCACGAACAGCGTGAGCAACACGCCTTTGCACTTGAAACCGAAAAAGCCTTTAACGTTGCCAAAAGCCGTATTAAACAGCGCTCTTTTTTAATTGCTGCGGTAATATTTTTAACCTTTAGTGCGATTAGCGTAATGCTCTGGGTAGGCGGTAGTGACGTACTGGCAGGCACTATGACAGGCGGTGAGCTAGGCGCCTTTGTGTTTTACGCCATTATGGTGGCCATGTCGGTGGCTACCGTAGCCGAGGTTTACGGCGAGCTACAACGAGCTGCTGGGGCGGCAGCGCGCCTACTTGAATTACTGGCCGTCAAAAGTGAAATAGAAAACCCTGTCACTCCACAAGACGAAAAGCTATTAATAAAGACTGACAGCCCCGCCATTACACTTGAAAATATTAGCTTTAACTACCCATCTCGCCCCGATGTAAGCGCACTTAACAAAATAAGTTTAACAATAGAGCAAGGTAAAACAGTGGCTATTGTAGGCCCCTCTGGCGCAGGTAAAACGACGTTATTTGAATTACTACAGCGCTTTTACGACCCTGCTCACGGCGCGATTAAGTTTCATGATGTAAATATTAAAGACATATCGCTTACCACCCTGAGGGACAAAATGGGCATGGTGGCACAAAACCCTATTTTATTTAGCTCAGATGTAATGCATAACATTCGCTACGGCAACCCAAACGCCACTGACGAGCAAGTATATGCAGCCGCAAAACATGCTCATGCCGATGAATTTATTAAGCAATTACCACAAGGTTATAACAGCTTTTTAGGTGAGCAAGGCGTAAGGCTATCGGGCGGTCAAAAGCAGCGTATTGTATTGGCACGCGCTATTTTAAAAGACCCAGAAATACTGCTTTTAGATGAAGCCACCAGTGCACTCGATGCGCAAAGCGAGCACCACGTACAAGCCGCGCTTGAGCATTTAATGCAAAATAGAACAACGTTAATTATTGCCCATAGGCTGGCAACGGTTAAACATGCCGATTTGATTGTAGTAATGGAAAATGGGGAAATAAAAGCAACAGGGAGCCACCAGCAATTGCTAGCAAGCTCCCCTTTGTATCAGCGTCTTTGTGAATTGCAGTTCAACAAAAACTAACCTTCTGTGTTTGGCACTATTTGAATTTCTACACGGCGGTTTTGAGCTCGGCCATTAGCGCTATCGTTAGTGGCTATTGGACGGGTTTCGCCGTAGCCTGTAGTGCTAATACGTGCAGCCATAATTTGCTGGTTCACTAAGTAATTTTTAACGCTTTGCGCGCGCTCGCGCGACAGGTTCATATTGTAGCTGTCTTTACCTGTGCTATCTGTGTGACCTTCCACGCTTAGGTAGGTTTTTTCGTATTTGCTCATTACTTTAGCAATGGCGTTTAGGGTATCGTTAAAACCTGATGAAATATAAGATTGGTCTGTCGCAAAGGTAATGTTAGATGGCATAACTAAACGTAAGTTATCGCCCTCACGTACAACTTCAACCCCTGAGCCTGCTAGTTCATCACGAAACGCTTCTTCTTGCTTATCCATGTAATCACCTACAGCAGCACCCGCTAGTGCGCCAATAGCAGCACCAATAAAGATGCGCTTGTCTTTATGATTACCCGTAGCTTTACCTAATACGCCACCTGCGGCTGCACCAATTGCGGCGCCTTTGCCTGTGTTGTTCATTTCGCAACCACTTAGTAATACAGCTACTACGGTTACGCTTAAAAGTGATTTAGTTAAAGTCATGTGATGTCCTATTCATTAAGAATTATAAAGCGAGTATGCAAATACATGTATGAACAAACTATGAAGAGCATGTTAAAAGCAGTTCGCTTTATACCAATCCACTTAATTAACCTGAGCTGCACATAAGAAATGGAACTAAATGCCCTTGCGGTGATCAGATCTTTCGACCAAGAAACATAAGATTACCAAGGCAAGGGCATGAATAACTTAGATGCAATTTACGTAGATGTCGATGATTTTTGTTTATTGTTTGAACCTCAATGGCTTAAACACCTAATAGAATCAGGTGAAAAGCAACGCATTAAGCCATCTCGACTATCCTCTAGCGAAGTGATGACTATATTAATTGCTTTTCATCAATCAGGTTATCGCGACTTTAAAACTTACTACACCAAATTTGTTTGTCAGTATTGGCGACATTATTTTCCTGATTTAGTCAGTTATACACGTATGCTGAAGTTACTTCAGGCCACGTTACCTGCTCTGTGTAGCTATCTGAAGCAGCGCTTTGATAAACCAACAGGCATTGCATTTATCGATTCCACTTCTCTCAAGGTGTGTCACAACATGCGTATTCCTCGCCACCAAGTTTTTGCGGGAGAAGCCAAACGAGGCAAAGGAACAATGGGCTGGTTTTATGGTTTTAAACTTCACCTCATCATGAATGATGAAGGTGGTTTATTAGCTGTAAAAGTGGCAGCTGGGAATGTTGATGATAGACAGCCGGTATTAGATATGGTCGATAATGTTACAGGTAGTTTATACGCTGATAAAGGTTATGTATCTGCAAACTTAAAAGCGGAACTTGCTGAGCAAGGCATTAATTTTATTACAGGACAACGAAGTAATATGAAACGTCAGCCAATATCATCTTGGGATAGAGCGATGTTATCAAAGCGTTTCATCATTGAAACAGTTTTCGACCAGCTGAAAAATATGGCTCAAATAGACCACACAAGGCACCGCAGCTGCATCTCATTTATGGTTAATTTAATGGCTGGATTAATTGCCTACACTTTTCAGACTAAAAAGCCGAGTATAAAAGTGACTCGACTTTAATTCTTATGCAGATCTGAGGTTAATTAAGTGGATTGGTATTATTTGTAGATTACGAATTAATGTATGCATTTAATAAAAGTGTCATACTCCTTTGTGACAATTTAATGAACTTTTAAAAGGATATGAGCTCAATGTTAGTCGCTATTTTTAGACAGTTTTTTTTACTTGGCTGCATGAGCTTTGGTGGCCCTGCTGCCCATTTAGGCTATTTTAAACGCCACTTTGTAGACACACTAAACTGGTTAAGCGATACCCGCTACGCGCAGCTTATTAGTTTAAGCCAAGCGCTGCCCGGGCCAGGTTCAAGTCAAGTGGGCTTTGCAATTGGTGTGGAGCGGGCGGGGGTTATTGGTGGCATTACCGCATTTATCGCTTTTACCTTACCGTCTTTTTTAATCATGTTGTTATTAGCGGTAAGCGCGCATCAGTTTGATGCTGTTTACTTTGCTATTATTGCGGGCTTAAAACTGTTTGCGGTTGTTATTGTGGCCGATGCAACACTCACTATGGCAAAAAGCTTTTGTACCAGCGCTGCGCTCAAGCTTATCGCAGTAATGAGTACCTTGGCTTTATTGCTATTTCCTTTACTTGGCACGCAAATAGCTATTTTAGTGAGTGCCGCTGCTATAGGCGCAATTTGGCCTCTGTTACAACTCAACACCCAGACTGAGCCTAAAGCAGATACTAAAAGCGCGTTTAAGTGGCTTCCTTTAGGCTTATTTGTTTTACTACTCGCTATTAGCTTTATACCTTTAGGTGATGACCTTACTTTGTTTGCTCCTTTTTACCAAGCGGGCGCTATGGTGTTTGGGGGCGGGCACGTGGTATTGCCTGTATTGCAAGCTGGCGTACCAGCGCTAAGTAACGATCAATTTTTAAGTGCGTATGCCAGTGCTCAAGCTATCCCTGGCCCCATGTTTACAATAGCCACTTACTTAGGCGCGCAACTCACTTCAGAGCAACCCTTAATAGGGGCCATAGCTGCAACCCTACTTATTTTTACACCGGGTTTTTTATTAATGCTGGCGTTTCAAAAAAGCTGGTTAAACCTGGCAAGTAAACCTCGCTTTGCAAGCTCTATTGCGGCGCTTAACGCTGCCGTAGTGGGCTTTTTAGCGGCGGCTTTGTACTCACCTATTTGGACATCGGCCGTTCACAACCTATGGCAGGTTGCACTGGTTATTGCTGTTTTTGCATGGCTAAGAATGAAAAAGCCACCTATTTGGTGGCTATTAGCTTTATTTATTGGTGTGGGTCTTGTTCAGCACTATTTGCCATTACTTTAAAGGTCGGCTTATCGGTTTGCTGTGCATTAGGCGGGCTTAATTGCCCGCTAACACTTTGATACGCTCTAAGGCCAAATACTGGCAACACTGCCAATAAGTGATCCATAATTTCGGCTTGTAAATGCTCGTAAGATATCCAACGCTTGTCTTCACTAAAGCAATAAAACTCAATCGGTAAGCCGTGGTTCATTGGTTGTAGCTCACGCACCATAAGCGTCAGTGAGGTATTTATTCTGTTATGCTGCTTTAAATAGCCCTCAGCGTAGCGGCGAAACAAGCCTAAGTTAGAGACCGGATCAGGCAACGAGGCAACACGTATATATTCATGCAGTGGTATAGCTGCATCTATTTGTTTTCTAAATTCGTCACTTACTAAGCATATGCTGTGCATATCAATATTAAGTGAGCGCTTAATACGTCGGCCGCCAGACTCTTGCATTCCTCGCCAGTTTTTGAACGACCCTGCTACCAGCATATAAGTAGGAATAGTCGTAATGGTGTTATCCCAGTTACGCACTTTTACGGTGTTTAGCCCTAAGTCTATTACTTCACCGTCGGCGCCGTAGTTTTCTACTTGAATCCAATCGCCGTAAGTAACTAATCGGTTTGCCGCAATTTGAATACTGGCTACAAAGCCTAAAATAGTGTCTTTAAAAACCAATAAAGTAACAGCGGCTATCGCACCAAAACCCGACAAAATATAGGTAGGCGATTTTTCAAGCACAATGCTGACTATTAAAATTGCACACACAATAAAGGTGATCAGCTTAACAACTTGTAATAAGCCCTGAATTGGCACTTCGCGGGCAAAATCTAGCTGGTTATAAATAGCGCCGGCAATGCTTACAATGCTGCTAAAAATAAAGCCTACATGAATAATTAATATACCTTGGCCAATGGTTTTTAGTATTTCGGCACTAAGCTCATTAACAGGGTAAACGCTGTCGAAGGTTGCTAAAAAAAGCACGC
This sequence comes from Pseudoalteromonas sp. 2CM41L, assembly GCF_023161905.1. Taxonomy (NCBI): domain Bacteria; kingdom Pseudomonadati; phylum Pseudomonadota; class Gammaproteobacteria; order Alteromonadales; family Pseudoalteromonadaceae; genus Pseudoalteromonas; species Pseudoalteromonas sp. 2CM41L. Next base: position 77,146 of record NZ_JALNTN010000013.1, on the reverse strand, counting down.
TACATAGCATACCGGCTATGCGCTTATTAAGTTTTGTGAGCAACGGAGAAAGTAACCCTATGCGCTCTGGAGATAACTTAGTCACCACTTTTTGAATGCCTGGCAGCATTAAGCGGCGTGTAAATAAATACACCACTAACAACGAAAACACACCAATAGAGGCTGCAGTAATTGCACTTAAAAAATCTGCGTCGGGTACTTTTTCAAACCAAGGAGCGATTAGCTCCTGCAGGTGGGTATTGGTCATAGTGTTTCTATTTCCTTACAAATGGGTGGCTCAGGTAAATCGTGTTGGGCATAAATGCTGGCAAGTTGCGCGTCTTTAGCAACCCATAGCTCATTAACGTACTTTTGAAAGTGGCTTCTAAATGCTTTGTCGTGTTGGTAACTACCTAACATTTGCTGGTTTATAGCAACCACATCAATAGAAACATAAATTGAATCAAGCTCGCCCTTTAAAATATTACGACAAACATGGCTTGTGCTGCCGCTGTACACCACACTGGTATTTAGCATGGCGTCAAATTGCTCGCCAAGTACCTCAAGTGCAAAGGCAATCCCGCCCGCTTTGGGCTTGAGTAAATGTTTAAACGGGCTTTGCTGGCTTGCATGCTTTGCGTGCGTGTAGCGGGTGCCTTCAACAAAATTAATTATGGTGGTGGGATTATTCCTAAAATTACGACAGCTTTGCTTGGTACGCTCAACATCTAGCCTTTTAAGCTTGGGGTTTTTAGCAAGCTGCGCTTTAGTTACGCGCTTCATAAAAGGCATGCCCATAGCCCATGCGCCAGAGCCAATAAATGGCACATACTTTAATTCGTCTTTTAAAAAAAACTTTGGTGCTGGTAATACATTAATTGAGCTAAGCACCACAATATCTAACCAGCTCATGTGGTTACAAATTAGTAAGTACCAACTTTTTGAATTTACATCGCCGTTTATGTTTACTTTTATGTTGGCGCAGCCCAGCCACAAGCCAAACCGATTGCCATTACACCAGCCTCGGTACACGCTATGCAGTATGGTGTTAATTATAGAAAAAGGCAGGACAAGCTTTATTAACCCTAGCATTAATACTAAGGTGCCAAAAATGATTACATTTGAAAAAATCACGCAGCCTACAATTAAGCCGCTGAGCCAATTTGGTAACCACTTTTTTAGCATAATTGTAAGCCCATTTTTTATTACCTTATTATTTATGGTTTTGTTCGAGCTGCAAAAGCGTGTGCTCTTTTTCTTCCCATAAACGGTTTAATTCACTTTGAAAGCCGACTCTAAACTCAGAGTCGCCAGTGTAATCACCAATCAACTCCTCGCTTACTGGGCGAATGTCTACATGCACATTAATTTGCTTCACTTTGCCGCCGGCAAAGTCCATAAACGTAGGGATGCCATCGGGGTAATGAATGGTCACATTAACCACTTTAGAGATTTGCTCACCCATGGCTTGCATTACGAATGCGATCCCGCCTGCTTTTGGCTTTAATAAATGCGGAAAAGGGCTATTTTGGCGAGCATGTTTTTGTGTTGTAAAACGTGTACCTTCTACAAAATTAACAATGCTTACTGGCATTTCTTTAAATTTTTCGCAGGCTTTGCGGGTTGTTTCTATGTCTTTACCACGTAGCTTTGGGTTCTTTTTTAGCTGCGCTTTGCTGGTGCGGGTCATAAACGGAAAGTCGAGCGCCCACCAGCACAGACCTAAAATTGGCACGTAAATTAACTCTTTTTTCAAAAAGAAATTTAAAAAAGGTATTTTACGATTAAATACACGTTGCAGTACTAATATATCTACCCAGCTTTGGTGATTAGCAATCACTAAGTACCAGTCTTTTAATTTGGTTTCTTCAAGGCCGGTAACGTTAATTTGTGTTGGCGTGAATAAGCGTTGGTTAATGCTATTAACCGACACCCAAATAGTGGCACACTGTTTAGCAACCCAGCTTAAAAGCTTTTGCATAGGCTTGATAGGGATTAATTTTAATAGCCCACAAACAAAAATAGGCACAAACCAAATAAGTGTGTTTATTGTATAAAGCATAATACTTAATACACTGCGGATTACTGACATTTATTTACTTTCCTTTAAACAATGCGCGCCAAACAGCGACGCTTTTAATTCTGAGAGTGTACGGTTAATCTTCAAAGTAAGTATAACCTTCAAGCCCGGCATTAAGCTCGGCTAAATACCCTGCTTTACACTGCTCAGACACTGCTAGCTTGTTGACCAATAATTCAAAGTTTTGTGCCAAAATGGCGCTATCATAGTCAACAAACTTTAATACATCCTTAACGCTATCACCTTTAATAGCATTGGTTAATACATAACCGTCGTCGTTAAGCTCTACATGCACTGAGTCGGTGTCGCCAAATAAGTTATGTAAATCACCTAAAATTTCTTGGTAAGCCCCTACCATAAACATGGCTATATGGTATTGCTCGCCATGTTGATATTCAGGTATAGGTAAACTGGTTTCTATGCCCGCGCCTTCTACGTACTCACGAATTTGCCCATCTGAGTCACAGGTAATATCTTGAATAATAGCGCGCTGGGTAAGCGGTTTATCTAAATTCTCGATTGGCATAACCGGAAACAACTGCTCAATGCCCCATACATCAGGTAACGACTGAAACAGTGAAAAGTTAACAAATAGCTTATCGGCTAGCTTTTCGTGTAAATCGTCAAGTACCTCACGGTGCGCACGCGCGTTATTACTAAGTGATGCGCGTACTCGGTGCAAAATAGTAAAGTATAATTGTTCTATTTTCGCCCACTCTAGCATGCTTACTAACCCATGCACGTATTGGTCGTGCGCTTCGCTAAATAAGTGCATCGCATCATGGTAAATCTCTAGCGCCATACGCGGGTTTAAACGCTGTAAACACTGCCACATTTCATCAAGCACTAGCGCACTGTTTTTAAGTGGCGGTTCTGGATTTGGATGATTTGGCGCTTTTTCTACGTCTATTACATCGGTAATTAACACCGCGTGGTGCGCTGTTAAAGCACGCCCTGATTCGGTGATAATGGCTGGGTGCGTAAGTTGATGTTGGTCGCACACCTCAGCAAAAGCATTAACCACATTACGTGCGTATTCTTCAACGGTGTAGTTCATCGAGCAAGCACTGCGTGAGCCTGAGCCTTCGTAATCTACCCCTAAGCCACCGCCTACATCAACTGTATTAAGCGGCACTCCTAGCTGGGTAAGTTCAGCAAAGTGGCGCGCGCATTCACGCAGGGCGCGGTGTATATCGCGTATGTTGGCAATTTGAGAGCCAATATGAAAATGCACCATTTGCATTAAATGTAATTTATTATGCTTTTTAAGCACCTCAACAGCACTAAGCACTTGGCCTGCAGTTAAGCCAAATTTGCCTTTTTCGCCCCCGGTATTTTGCCACTTACCTTTGCCTACTGAGTTTAAGCGAATACGTATACCAATGGCAGGCTCTATGCCTAGGTTATCTATTTCTTCTAGTAAGGTCGTCAGCTCTGAGAGTTTTTCGACGACTATTTTAACGCTGTGCCCCATGGCTTGACCAATACAGGCTAAACGTAAAAACTCACTGTCTTTATAGCCATTGCACACAATAGTAATGGGTTTATCGGCTACCCCTAAAATTGCCATAAGCTCAGGCTTTGAACCGGCCTCTAGGCCAACTAAACCACTTGGGTGCGCCAATAGTTTACTGACCACCGAGCGCTGCTGATTAACTTTTATAGGGTATACACACGTGTACTTGCCTTGGTACGCGCGGCTGCTGCGCGCTAAGGTAAATGCGTTGGTAAGTGTATCTACTCTATTTTTTAAAATATCGGTAAAGCGCACCAACACCGGCAGTGTTAAACCTTGCTGCTTAAATTGCTCTGTGAGCTGCGTTAAAGAAATCGCATTTTTAGATTGGTCACCATCTGGGTAGGCAACCAGCTCGCCTTGTGCGTTAATATCAAAATAGCCATCGCTCCAATGAGCAACATTATATGTAGCGCGTGCTGTTTCTAAACCCCAAGTCATGGCAACTCTTCTTTAATCAATTAGCTATAAAGGCGCATTTTAATACGTCACTACCCCCTACGCTAACAAAAATTGAACTTTAACTCGATACTGGCTAACTTTATTGGCAAAGCAGTTAAAATTTCATTGAGCAAAACGCGAAGCACTGGCAGAATTGCCCCTTTTTCATACTCAACTTAAAAAGTGTAAAAGCAACTATGGCAAATTTAGATCAAAGTAAGTGGTTTACAGAAATTAGCGACCGCGATGGCAGCGCATTTTCATTACGTATCAACAAAAAGTTGGATGAAAAACAGTCTCCTTTTCAAAAGGTAGAAATGTTCGAAACCACAGACTTTGGTAATTTAATGATCATCGATGGCTGTACTATGGTGACTACCCGCGAAAACTTTTTTTACCATGAGATGATTAGCCACCCTGCACTTTTAGCGCACCCAAATCCTAAAAACGTGGTAATTATTGGCGGCGGCGATTGCGGTACATTACGTGAAGTTTTAAAACACCCAGGTGTAGAAACCGTAACGCAAATAGATATAGACGAAGTAGTCACGCAAATGTCGTTAAAATACTTCCCAGAGCTTTGTGAGTCTAACAACGATGCACGCGCAACGGTTATGTTTGATGATGGTATAAAATACATGCGTGATGCTGCGGGCGAGTCTATTGATGTTGTTATTGTTGATGGTACAGACCCAGTAGGCCCAGGCGAGGGATTATTTAACCACGCGTTTTACACTAGCTGCTTAAATGCATTACGCCCTGGTGGTATTTTAGTGCAGCAAAGCGAATCGCCATTAATGCATATGCCACTGCTAGTAGAAATGCGCGAGGCCATGCTAAGTGTGGGCTTTAACGACTTACAAACACTGCCATTTCCACAGCCAATTTACCCAAGCGGTTTATGGTCAGTAACGCTTGCTCGTAAATCACAAGCATTTAATGGCTTTAGAGAAGCCGATGCCGAGCAAGTTGCACAACAAAGCGAATACTACAACAGCGGTATTCATCACGGCGCACTTGCTACACCAAACTTTATGAAACGCGCATTTGATAAAAAATAATTCACACTTTTTTTGAAACTAAAAGGGAGCTTTAAAAGCTCCCTTTTTTGTACTTTAAAAACGCCATTGAGCGTTGAGCATAATTTGCTGCTGCGATATTCGCTGAGCAAACCCACTACCCGGCCTATTTTGTACAAAGCTATGCAGCGCCGAGCCTTCAACACCTATTTGTACCGTATCGGTTAATTGGTAACGCCACGTAGCTGTTAAGCCTTCGCCATGGCTGGCGTTAGGGTCAAATCCGGTGGTGTCATCGTCATCTACTTTAAAATAATCATACCTAAGCGATAACCTATGCTTACCTGCTTTATGGCTGAGCATTAAATAATGGCTATAAAAACGGTTATAAATAAGCTTATTAGCCCCCATTTCGGTTTTACCATCGAGTAGCTGGGCAATCAAACGGGTTTTACCTGTAAATTTATATAACCACGCTAAACTGCTAAAGCGAGTATGCCAAGCATACTGCCCTGTTGTGCGATTAAAAATGCTGGGATCGGCGTTATTATCGTAATAATAAAACCTAAACTGCGAGCGTTTTAAATAATCCCAATGCACACCGGCATAGTAGCCAAAGCGGCCATCTACTTCTTCAAAAGGCAGTACTTGGTTAGCTTGCCAACGTAATTCGTCACTATTTAATGCCGCAATAGGTGCAAATTGTACACTTTCGTTAAATGTTGTTTGCCTGTCGTGCAGCGCAAACCCGCGCCACGAAAGCAACGTCCCTGTTGGGTCGTTCCCTTTAAAAATAGCAGCGCTCACACTAAAGCTATGCTTAGAATTAAAACGTTTACCTGGGCGCTTAATGCTAAGCTCACCACCTATGGTGCGAAGCTCTTCGCCAAGCCAACTGTTTATGGCCGAATTAGTATAATTGTAAGGCGATGTCCAGCCTATATCGGGGTTTTCTAGCGACATACTAGGGTAAAACCCACCAAGCTTTACATGCCATTTATAACGGCTGTTTACTAACGGCTGATACTGTAAATACGCTTGGCTTAAACCTAATGTGGTGTTCGGCTCTTGATTAGCATTTACAACGGCATGTGCGCTCCAGGCACTACTTAAATCGGCCTTAAAATCTATAATTCCTTGCGATAACAAAATGCTATCACTGCTATCTCCATGGCGATATAAACCAATACCGCCATCTTGAAAGCTTTGTGTATCATCGCTTGCAACCGCACGAACCTGAATAAGCCCTTTAACTTGCGAAAAAGCCGGTAGGCTCATAAAAAGTAGGCCAAGTAATACTGTATTTTTGCGCTTAATAGTCATCAAATTCATCCGTAGCAAAGTCTATTTGCTCGGCTATGGCCTGCTTTACGGTGTAGTCTATAGGTGAATCGCTTACATTAACGCTGTGGGTTTCTACGTTGCTTATATCGCTAAAGCCAGAATGCCATACACTCATGCTGTATTGCCCATTAGGGGCAGTTAAATTAACCATACCGTTGTCGTCGGTAATTGCAAAAACGGTGCTATCAACCACCACAATATAGCCCAGCATCCAGTCATGAATATTACAGCCAAGCTCAACCACCCCTGTTTGATCAAACGTTATGGGCGCTTTAGGCTGCTCTTTGTAAAGTTTCAACTCAAAGGTTTTAGCTTTAGAAAACGAATAGACGTGGTGCATGATAGAGTCGGCATTAGGAAACTCTACCTTTGCATTTTGCGGAACAACTAACGTACGCGGCGTAAACTCGCGGTTTTGTTGGCTCATTGCGTAGGTTTTACTTTCTTGATTGCCGGCCTGAATCGATGCCCCGCTTAGCCACACAACCGCATTTGCTAAAGGCTGATTATTGGCATTTTTTATAGTTATTGTTGTTGCTGCTGCGCAGGTACTCATACTTAGCAGTAACACACTTAGTAAGGGTTTTATCATGGGGCTAATCACTATTATCAATTTGTTTACATTATAGACCGATTAAACCGTTAAATTCTTTCTATTTTTTAAAACATTGAATACGTATGTAGACAGTCGTATTAACAACTCACTGCCATTATCCTTAAAGGTCACCACCGACTCATCAAAGGACACACAATGAGAACATCCGCACTTTTACTACTGGCGTTTGCTGGCAATAGCTTTGCACAAACCGCTGTAGTTGAATCACCAAACTCACAAATAAAAGTAACTATTTCAGATGAAAATAGCACACCCAGCTACGCTATTAGCTTTAAAAACAAACCAGCTATAAACGCATCGCGCCTGGGTTTTGAATTTAAAACCCAAGCCGCATTTAGAGATGGTTTTAAAATTACCCATGTTAAGCAGCAAAGCGTAAGTACCCAGTGGCAACAACCTTGGGGCGAGCGACAAACGGTTACTGATAAACACAACGAAGTTGCGGTTACGTTTACAAAAAACGAGCCTAATGGTGCAACCTACACAGTGCGCTTTAGAGCTTTTGATAGTGGCGTTGGCTTTAGATACGAAGTACCAAAACAAGCAGGCTTTGAGCAAACACACATTACCAAAGAGCTCACCGAATTTGCCATTAACAATAACAACAATGCCACCGCCTGGTGGATCCCCGCTCGCGGCTGGAACCGATACGAATACGTTTACAACACCACCGCATTAAATGACGTCCCCCTTGCACACACGCCGTTTACCTTAAAAACCAATGACGGTACCCATATAAGCATTCATGAAGCAGCCTTAGTTGATTACGCAGGCATGGTGCTTAATCAACGCCGCCCAGGCACTTTTAATGCCGATTTAACACCGTGGTCAGACGGCATTGCCGTTAAAAAACAAGGTGCATTTAATACCCCTTGGCGCACCATTCAAATTGCCGACAGCGCGGTAGGCTTAGTCAATTCAGACATAATATTAAATTTAAACGAGCCTAATAAACTAGGCGATGTGTCGTGGGTAAAACCTGGCAAATACGTGGGTATTTGGTGGGGCATGCATATAAACACACAAACCTGGGGCAGCGGCGAAAAACACGGTGCCACAACACAAACCACTAAGTACTACATGGATTTTGCCGCAGAATATGGCTTTGATGGCGTACTAGTAGAAGGCTGGAACATAGGCTGGGACGGTGACTGGTTTTTTAATGGCGATGTATTTAGTTTTACACAACCCTACGACGACTTTGATATAGCGGCCCTTACTCAATACGGCAAACAAAAAGGCGTGCAGTTAATTGGCCACCACGAAACATCGGGTAATGTAAGTAACTACCGTGACCAAATGGAGGATGCCTTTGCCCTTTACGAAAAATCAAACGTAAGCCAAGTTAAAACGGGTTATGTAGCGGATGGCGGTAACATAAAACGCATAGACGAAAACGGCATTGCCCGTCATGAGTGGCACGACGGCCAATTTATGGTTAACGAGTACCTTTACAACGTAAAGCTGGCTGCTAAACATAAAATTAGTATTAACACCCACGAGCCAATAAAAGACACAGGCCTGCGTCGTACCTACCCAAATTGGATTGCCCGCGAAGGGGCACGCGGCCAAGAGTTTAATGCATGGGGCACGCCGCCCAACCCACCAGAGCACATTCCTATGCTGGCGTTTACCCGTATGCTGGCAGGGCCTATGGACTTTACCCCTGGCATTTTCGATATGGGCTTTAATGGCTTAGGCGATGATACAAACCGCCCACAAACAACGCTTGCCAAGCAGCTTGCACTTTATGTTGTGCTGTATAGCCCGATTCAAATGGCCGCCGACTTACCTAAAAACTATTTAGCCAAGCCTGATGCATTTCAATTTATTCAAGACGTACCAACCGATTGGCAGCAAAGTATTGCGCTTGATGGCGAAGTGGGCGACTTTATTGTTTTTGCCCGTAAAGAGCGCAAACGCGATAAATACTCAGGAAACGATTGGTACTTAGGCGCCGTAACCGACGAGAAAGCCCGAACTATTGAGGTAAAACTCGACTTTTTAGAAAAGGGTAAAAAGTTTGAAGCGCATATATACCAAGACGGTAAAAACGCTGAATGGAAAAACAATCCGTACGATTTAGATATCGAAAAGCGCGTAGTTAGCGCAAATGACAAGCTAACTTTAAAACTAGCAACAAGTGGTGGTACAGCAATCCGCTTTAAAGCACTCTAAGTTTTAGCACTATTAACGTTATGGAAATAGCCAACTCTGCACAGCTTACTGTGCAGAGTTTTGTATTTTTATAGGTAAATAAATTTGTGCACTTAGGCCGCCTTCTGGGCGGTTTTCTAGCTTAACTTTACCATCGTGCATATCAATAATACGCTTAATAATGGCAAGGCCTAAACCACTCCCCTCACTACCACGCGCGGTATCACCTTGTTTAAAAGGCTCAAACACCGATTCTAGTTCGCTTTCTGGTATACCGGGGCCGTTATCGTTTACCGCTATCACAACGTATTTTTTGTTTGAATTAAAGTAGCTTAATACTTCTATATCGCCGTCTGAATAGCGCAGCGCGTTTTCAATCATGTTAGTAATTACACGCTTAATAGCCACACTACTTAACGGAACAAGCCCTACGCTGGGGTTGCCTTTAAAGGTAATAACGCGTTGCTGTTTAAGCTCACAATTAACCACTTCAGTCACTAGCGCATTTATATCTTCGCAAGCAAGCTCATCTGTTTTGTGGTGGCGTAAATACTCAATAAATTGATCGATAATGCCGTTCATATCTTCAATATCGTAAATAATGCCTTCGCGAAGGTAGTCATCTTCATCGTTCATCATTTCGGTGGCAAGGCGGATACGAGTAAGCGGGGTGCGTAAATCGTGAGAAACACCGGCCATGAGTAAACGGCGATCGTTTTCAAGAGCAGCAATACCGCGCGACATTTGGTTAAATGCACGGGTAACTTCTATTACTTCACTGGAGCCTTCCTCTTCAAGCTTACTACTAAAATCGCCCTTACCCACTTTCACGGCTGCTTGCTGCAACGCCTTTAATGGGCGGTTTAAGTGCCGAGCAAATAGCCAGCCGCCTAACACACTTAAAAAACCAATACTTGATAAGTAAAACGTTAAAAATTCAAGGTTGTTTTCTTGATACCCGCTAAGCGGTACTTTTACCCAATAACCTGGTGCTTGCGGCGCTTCTACCCAATAAATCAGCGGGTCGGTTTGACTAATACGCACCCGAGCAGAACCATTTAATTGCTCAGACATACTACGCGACAGCATCGAGTATTCTCGGGTTTGACCCAGCCCTTGGCGCATTGCCTCGCGCTGCGTCATCACTTCTATACCTGTAATTTCAAAAAACTTTTCAGATACTTCGTCGTTGATTTCTACGCCGTCTTCCCAGTCTATAAATACCGTTTTAATTTGCTTAGCGAGCATTAAATTTACTTGCTCTATGGTTGGTTTTACAACGTAAAAGCTCACCGTTACATACGACACTATTTGGTTAATTAGCAGTAAAGCGGCCACTAAAAATACAGTTTGGCCAAACGCACTACGCGGAAAAAAACCCATATAAACTACTTATCACCGTCAGGAACAAATACATAACCCAAACCCCATACAGTTTGAATATAGCGCGGGTTGGCGGCATCTACTTCTATCATGCGGCGCAGTCGCGATACTTGCACATCAATACTGCGCTCAAGCGCACTGTAATCTCGCCCACGGGCAAGGTTCATTAGTTTATCGCGGCTCAGTGGCTCGCGCGGGTGCGATACAAGCGCTTTAAGTACGGCAAATTCACCGCTGGTGAGTGAAATGGTTTTATCGCCCTCGCTCATTTCGCGCGTGGCTAAATTAAGCGTAAATTGACCAAAGGCTATTAAGTTTTCTTCTGCTGCGGGTGCGCCCGGTACTTCTTTGGCGCGGCGGCGTAAAATAGCTTTTATGCGAGCCAGTAATTCGCGCGGGTTAAACGGTTTCGGGATGTAGTCGTCTGCGCCTAGTTCAAGGCCTATAATACGGTCGACCTCATCGCCTTTTGCTGTCAGCATCACAATAGGAATTTCGTTTTCTTTTTGGCGTAGCCGGCGGCAAATAGATAAACCATCTTCGCCTGGTAGCATTAAATCAAGCACCATTAAGTGAAAGTTTTCTCGCTCAATGAGTCTATCCATTTGCTCTGAGTTTGCGGCGGTTCTAACAATAAAGCCTTGCTCTACTAAATAACGCTCTAGTAAGCTGCGCAGGCGCATATCGTCATCTACAACTAATACTTTTGTGGTTTCGTGTCCCATTGCGTGTTTCTTATTTTTATTTCCAATTAATAGTTAATATAAATGAAAAACTTAATAATCAAAATCTAATTGCGCGCTTAGATTGTTACTGAACATTTCAAAGTTATAATATTAAAGTTTACACTCGACAAATTTTAGCAATTTTAATAACGTGCACAGCATTAGAGTTAATGAATAAAAGCCCATGAAAACAAATTTAATAACCCGCGAAGGTTACTTACAATTACAGCAAGAGCACGACCATTTATGGAACGTTAAACGCCCTGAAGTCACTAAAATAGTGAGTTGGGCGGCAAGCCTTGGCGATCGCTCAGAAAATGCAGACTATCAATATAATAAACGCTTACTGCGCCAAATTGATCGTCGTGTTCGGTATTTGCGCAAACGCCTACCCGATTTAAAAGTGATTGATTACTCACCGCAACAAGACGGTAAAGTATTTTTTGGCGCATGGGTAGAAATAGAAAACGAGCAAGGCGAGGTTAAAAAATTTAGAATTGTAGGGCCTGATGAAATATACGACCGTAAAGACTACATATCAATTGACTCACCTATGGCGCGCGCCCTGATAAAAAAACAAGTAGACGATGATTTTGAGGTACCTACACCGCAAGGTAAAAAAGAATGGTATGTAAATAGTATTGAATATCAAAAATAGTCCCCCATAACACTATTAATAAATAACTACTTTGATTCAGATCAGGTAAATTTTTTATTGTGTAATATATCTCATTAGGATATATATTGGTTTAGCAGGTTTATCTTTAACCTGATTTTTAAGGTAGTGGCTATGTCAAACTTAGTACAGCGCATATGTAGTAATGCCGTATTGTTTGCACTTTTAATGAGTGTGAGTTTGACTCTGCATGCCAATACCACCGAAGTAAGTGTAGATAACGCCAGTGTATCTAATCATTTTATCGCTTGTGAATTTCCTGACCAAGCAACCCCCGACATTGACTTAGATTCTCATGTTAATGCATTTGCTATTAGGTTGTTTCAACCGCTACCTAATGCTGTTTCATCTTTTTACCAAAGTACAAACCTATACCGTCCTTTTAGTACGGCATATCAACGTGGTCCACCTAGCTATTTAATTTAATTCACAATTTTACTTTTTGATTAAATTTTATAACTAATAAGGTGACTACTATGTCTAACTTTAAAGAATTACGTACCCAAAATATTTCTCATGGCGTTATTGCAAGCACGTTTGAAGATCAACAAGCCACTATTGATTTAACATCTCCGGCTTTAACCGTAATCAATAACTTTACCCAAAAAACGCCAATTCGCGCTCAATACGACACTCCTATCAGCGAGGCGCTTAAACAAGTACTAGCAGAGCATTCTGACTATGTATTGGTGACTGATGATGCGCAAAAATTAATTGGTATTGTTTCAAGTGCCGACCTACAAAGCGCTAAAATTACGGCCATTGCACAGCGTTTAAATACCAGCCGCAATGAAGTGAGCTTACGCTACATTATGACACCTATTAGCCAACTTAATGGCGTAAGTATGCAAAGCCTAAGCTATGCAAGTATTGGCGATGCACTACAAACAATGGAACATCAAGGCAGCATGTTTTTATTAGCAACAACCACTAATAACGAAATATGCGGGTTAATCTCGGCGCGTCAAATAGCTAAAACATTGCATATTCCAGTGCATATTACCCCTATTGCTCACACGTTTAGTGATGTTTTAGAAAGCGTAGAGCACCCTCACTAAAGGGCGCTTTTACGCTTTGTAAGCTCAGCCAAGCCAACCATCTTAAAGCAAGCAAAATTGCTTGCTTTAAGAGCTTTTTATTACAACCTGCTGTGATATTATTCAACTAATAAATACCTGCCAAACTCATTAAATAGCAACTTTAATAAGCTGGGTATAACAGTACCAGAGGGATTTTCTGGTTTTATTTTTTGTATTAAAAGGTTTATGCATGAGCGATATCTCTGCACGTTTAGCCACTGAGCTAAATGCACAACAGCAACAAGTTGTTGCTGCTACAAAATTACTTGATGAAGGCGCAACGGTTCCTTTTATTGCGCGTTACCGTAAAGAAATTACCGGTGGATTAGACGACACGCAATTACGCCTTTTAGAGCAACGTTTGTCGTACTTGCGCGAGCTTGAAGAGCGCCGCAGCTTTATTTTATCAACCATCGAATCGCAAAATAAATTAACGCCAGCACTGAGTGACGATATTACCAGCGCACAAAGTAAAACTGAGCTTGAAGATTTATACCTTCCTTATAAAGCTAAACGCCGTACCAAAGGGCAAATAGCCATTGAAGCAGGCCTTGAGCCACTTGCCGATGCGCTATTTAACGACGCAAACTTAGAGCCAGAGCAACAAGCGCAGCAGTTTATAAATGCCGACAATGGCATTGCTGATACCAAAGCAGCCCTTGATGGCGCTAAATTTATTTTAATGGAACGCTTTGCAGAAGATGCCAAGTTATTAGCTAAATTTAGAAGCCACATTAGCCAACACGGCGCTATACAAAGCACACTTATTGACGGCCAAGAGCAAGCCGGTAGCAAATACCGCGACTACTTTGACCATCAAGAACCTCTTAAAAAGGTCCCTTCTCACCGCGCACTTGCTATGTTGCGCGCGCGTAACGAAGGTATTTTGCAGCTGAGTATTAACCCAGAGCCAAGCAGCGAAAATGCAGCCCAGCTATGCGCGCAAATGATTGCTGATCACTACCGCTTAGATGTGAAATATAAAGCAGCTAGCGCATGGCTATTAAGTGTTGTGCAATGGGCATGGAAAATAAAGCTTGGCCTACACCTAGAAAATGAATTTTTAGCAGCCATGCGAGAAAAAGCCGAAACCGGCGCTATAGATGTATTTGCTAAAAACTTAAAAGACTTACTTATGGCCGCCCCTGCTGGGCCGCGTACCACGCTTGGTCTAGATCCTGGTTTGCGAACTGGCTGTAAAATTGCCGTAGTTGATGGCACAGGTAAATTGCTTACAACCCAAACTATTTTCCCCCACGCACCACAAAATCACTGGGAAAAATCATTACGTACATTAGAGCAACTATGTCGCCAGCATAAAGTAGAGCTTATTGCGATTGGTAACGGAACCGCATCACGCGAGTCTGACAAGCTAGTAGGCGAACTTATTAAGGCCAATGCTGAGCTTAAATTAAACAAAATTATGGTAAGCGAAGCCGGCGCGTCTGTTTACTCTGCGTCTGAATTTGCAGCGAATGAATTTCCTAACTTAGATGTGTCTTTGCGTGGCGCGGTATCTATTGCGCGTCGCCTGCAGGACCCACTTGCCGAGCTTGTTAAAATTGAGCCAAAATCAATTGGTGTAGGCCAATACCAACACGATGTATCGCAAAGCCAATTAGGCCAAACACTAACCGCAGTGGTAGAAGACTGTGTAAACTCAGTGGGTGTTGATTTAAATATGGCCTCGGTGCCGCTTCTTACACGCGTATCGGGGTTAAATAAAACCTTAGCGCAAAATATAGTAAATTACCGCGACACTAACGGCACGTTTACTAAGCGTAGCGAACTTAAAAAAGTTGAGCGTTTAGGACCAAAGGCGTTTGAACAAGCAGCAGGCTTTTTGCGTATTAATCAGGGTAAAGACCCACTTGATAACTCATCAGTTCACCCTGAAGCTTATCCTGTTGTTAAACTTATTTGTGAGCGTAACAACCTTGATGTAAATAGCTTAATAGGCAATAGCGAGTTTTTAAATAAGCTGGTTGCTAATGACTACACCGACGAGAAGTTTGGTTTACCTACCGTTACCGACATCATTAAAGAGCTAGATAAGCCTGGGCGCGATCCTCGTCCTGAGTTTAAAACTGCTGAATTTAAAGCCGGTGTAGAAAAAATAACAGACCTAAAACCCGGTATGATTTTAGAAGGTGTGGTTTCTAACGTTGCTAACTTTGGTGCGTTTGTTGATGTAGGTGTTCACCAAGATGGCCTAGTGCATATTTCGGCAATTACTAATAAGTTTATCTCTGATCCGCGCGAAGTAGTAAAAGCCGGTGACATTGTAAAAGTAAAAGTGGTTGAGGTAGATGCCCCACGTAAGCGCATTAGCTTTACTATGCGCTTAGATGATGAAATAGACACAAGCAATAAACCCGCTGCCGCGCCGCAAAAGCAACGCAGTAATCAGGGCCAGCAACCGCGTGCAGCAAAACCAAAGCGCGATAACGGTAACGCCATGATGGGTAATGCCTTTGCCGATGCATTTGCTAATGCAAAAGTAAAAAAATAATACCCGTTTGCTTCATTAAGTGATCTCTCCTCAAACTAAAAAGCCGCTCATTGAGCGGCTTTTTTAATTATGCTTTGGTTTTAACCAAACGCAGAAAAACCACTCTCGTTTTGGGGTGAGCTAGTCATTTGATAAAAATTAGCAATACGACCAGCTCGTGCGTCTACTTCTGGGTCGCGTGATTGCTCGGTATTAGTATCGTTTTGAGACTCAGCAGTGCTGGTTTCGTTTATTGATAACGCACTTTGTGGCTCTTGAGCTTGCGCTTCATCGTCAGCAGGGGCTGATAATTCAGCTTGCGCTGCGGCCATTTTTTGGGTTGCATCAGCGGCAATAGCTCTATCGGCACTAGAAGGTTCAGCAGGGGCAAGTGCGGCTGCACGTACCGTTTGCATTTTATCTATAGTGGCTTGCGGATCGCCGGGGATTTCAGATACATCAATTTGTACCTCACCGCCAACAGCGTAATTAGTGCCATCTGGTCCGCGTTGGTATTCATAATTTGGTGAGCCTGCATACTGCCCACCCACCGATGCATGAGCTTGTTCGTGCACACGCACTTCAGTATCGCGCGCTTTAAGCTCTTCAATTTGCTGCTGCTCTAATTCTAGCTGTTGCTGAGCTTGCTCTTCTTCGGGTGTGTCTTCGCTTGCTTGTTGCTGTCCGCTATCTGAATTTTCGCTGCCTTGCTGGCGCTGCTCAACAGCTTGCTCATCACTGAGTTTACCGGTTGCATCGTAGGTGGCGGCTTCTGCACTGCTTGGCAGTTTTGCTTTATCAGCATCGCTTTGCGCTTTGGTTTCGGTATTACTGGCGCTATTGGGTGCAGGGGCAGGAATAACTTCGCGCAGTTGGTTGTCACGCCGAGCGGTTTCCGTATAAACATTGGCGGTGTTTATATTGATAGACGGAAATGGCGTGACAATATTCATAACGTTTAAACTTTAATATCGATTAGCGTACCAAGCACTTCATCTGCAGTTTGAATAGATTGCGTGTTTGCCTTGGCATTAAACTCTTCAACTTTTAAATTAACAAGCGCTTCGTCAACCCGAGCTGGTTGTGCAACAGGCGCTGTTACAGCCTCTTCAGGTCGCGCAGCTGTTAACTGGCGCTGTTGGGCTAGTTGCGTATCGTCTTGCTCTTCAATGGTGGCACGGTTTATCTCTGCGCTTGCTCGTTCTATACCTTGGCTTGCACGATTAAACCCTTCTACACCACTATTAAATACTGAACCAATAGCCATGCTGTACCTCCAAAAAATAAATATTGTTTAATTATCGCTCACTTCATGGGCAAAATAAAGCTTTAAACAGTACCTTTCTTTAGGCTATTTTAAAGCATTGATTTAACGGCAGATAAAAACTCTTTTTTATGAGAAATAAACGGTGCATGGGAGGCTTTGTCTAGTACTTCGTATTCAAACTCAGTATTTAGTGCTGCCATTTTATTAATTGCTTTGTAAGGTACCAGCGCATCTAAACGGCCAAATATCGCTTTTATAGGCACTGGGCAATGCGCAAATACGTTGCGTAAATCATCATTTTGTAAAATATTTAAACCCGCACTTAACGCCTCACTTTTAGGCGCGCTGTACTGATTTAGCAAGTGCTTTAGCTGCTTTATATCATCGCGTGCCGACTCACTACCCATGGCCTGAATAGCTAAAAAGCGCTCTATGGTTTTTTCTCGCTGATTAACTAATTGCTCTTTAAATTGCTCAAGCACGCTGGCTTTTATTCCGGGCCAATCTTCTGCCTCGGCAAAAAAAGGGCTTGAGGCAACTAAAATTACTTTTGATACTTTATTTGGCCAATGTTTAGCAATATAAAGTGCAAACAATCCTCCTAGCGACCAGCCCATTAAAATAGAGCCAGAGCTAAGTTGCTCGCTTACGATTTCAGCTGCA
This sequence comes from Pseudoalteromonas sp. 2CM41L, assembly GCF_023161905.1. NCBI lineage: Bacteria > Pseudomonadati > Pseudomonadota > Gammaproteobacteria > Alteromonadales > Pseudoalteromonadaceae > Pseudoalteromonas > Pseudoalteromonas sp. 2CM41L. Next base: position 59,710 of record NZ_JALNTN010000013.1, on the reverse strand, counting down.
TCGTGTAAATTATAAGGGCTTGGGCAGCTATTGCTGTTGCCAAAGCCAGGCAGGTCAATACTGCGCACCGAGCCACTGTATAAAAACGTCAACTCTGGCTGCACTAATTGCCATACGCCTTGGTTCATGCCCCAACCATGTAATAAAACTAACTCGCTTTGCATATTTGACTAACCTTAACCAAACTTAGCCACATCATAACGCTTACATTGACGAAAGCAACGCAAGGAGCAACCAATGCAACACTCATTTTTTAATTGGTTATTTCCCTCTTATTGCGTGCAATGTCAGGGAGTTATTAGTGCTCAAGAGGGATTATGCGACTATTGCTTAGCGGATTTAAGCGTGTTTGATTTAAATAAGCACAGTAATTTATTGCACCACCCGGATACTGTAGAAATGTTTCCGCATTGCGAGTTTGATAAGCTCTTTGCCTGTGCTTTTTATCAACCCCCTTTTGAGCATTGGCTTAAACGGCTCAAATTTAATAATCAAATTCACTATAAAAAAGCGCTGCAACAAGTAATTAAACGCCAGCTAACGGTGTTTTTTGAAAATTTAACTACCCAGCCCGACATAGCTATTATTTTACCTTTGCACCGAGGGCGCTTTTTAACGCGCGGGTTTAATCAGGTAAGCCAAGTGTGGCAACCGTGTTTGGCAAAACATATTTGTATAAGTAATGCGCTAATACGCAATAAAACCACACAAGCACAGTCACAATTATCTAGAGCTAAGCGGATTAAAAATGTAAAAAATGCCTTTGTATGTACACAAGATATGAGCGGTAAAACGGTGGTTATTGTAGATGATGTAATGACCACAGGCGCCACGCTCAACGCGGCTACCCGGGTATTAAAGCAAGCGGGCGCTAAACAAGTCTGGGCTTTTGCTACGTGTTTAACGCCACTTTAAAGGTGTAATTAATCACCTCTTACTCTAAATGTGTGGCCAAAAAATAAAGCATTACTGAGTAATCGGCTTGTGCCGTACCAGTATCCTCTAAATACAGGGTTATCTGTCATCGCAATAACACTGCCACGCCCGTATGAGTGAGCCATCATGGCTGCTGCACCGGCAATTTGCTGCTCATTTACGCCATCGGTAAACCCTGCTAATAGTGGTTTTTGCGGGTAAGTGAGTATGTTTACAAACGGGGCAGATGATTTTTCTAATAACCAGGTACTATTTTTAAATACAGGCAGCGTTTCACGATTAAGCGAAAACGTTAGTGGATGCGTGGTGTCTACATCGGTATTAAAAATAGCGCCGGCTATACGTTGTCGCCCTGCTAAATGGTCTTTATCTGCGTAATTTAGCCCTTGAGTATTAAAAGCGCTGGCTACATCTTGCCTAGATAAATAATTAGCCTTAAGTAATTGCTGATCAGCTAAAAATTTAGCGCCGCCTTTGTGGCCCCAAATTACGCCGCCTTTTCTTACCCAGCTTTTAATAGCAACTTTATCACTATCGGGTAAGCCCGAATAATTGCCATTAGCTAGTACAATGTGGCTGTAATTATTTAAATCTAGGCTACCTAAACGCTCCATTTCCACTATGGTCGGAGAAATACCAACAAAGCGGTCAAGGTAATACCATACTTCACCCGCTTCGTATTGGCTTACGCCTTTACCGCCCACAAGCAGTACTTTTGGCTCGTTTAATACCGCCATAGTGCGCGAGCCTAAATCGGCGCCTTTCCCTGTAAGGCCCGTGGTAATAGGCTTTATCGCAATACCAAATTGCGTTTGAGCATCGTTTAAAATAGCCACCCAATCAGGGTTTGTTTGCAGCCCGGCGGGGACAATAATGCTGCCAGGTGCAAAGTCTATTTCGGTGGTGCTGCTTTTAGCTGTTAAGGCGCTTAACGCGACACGCGCTTTAATGCCTTGCTTTAGCAAGCTATTTAGCATTTTAGGCGCTAAGTAATCGTCCCAGGCAAAGCCAAATGCATAGCTTTGCTTTAACGCAGCAAATGATGGTTTAACTGCTTTTTGCCACGCTGTGCTGGCTACTTCTAAGCCCCAACTACTTTTTACTTGTGCAAACTCTAAATTAAAAGCGTGGGCGAGTGTCCAGCCCGACACATCATAAAATGTGTTATCGGCAAAACTTTTTTGCTCACTAAAAATAGCTTTTACTAAACGAAACTGTGGCTGAGCTAACGGCACAAAATAACTCTGGGTGCTAAAGTTTTTGCCATTGGCTTTTAGCGCCTTTGTAAGTGGATAGGCGTTGATTTGATGCTGCTTTAACAGGTTTAAAAATAGTTTAATCCGGGTGTTGTCTTTAGCGCCCTCAACCACATAGCCTTCAAAACTTTCATCATGTGCTAAATCAATTGCTTGGTTATAAAATTTTGCCTGATAGGTTAATAGCGCCTCGCGGTTATCTACCGCTGCTTTAAAGGTTGATAGGCTTGTTAATAACTGATTTTTAATAGTAAAAGGAAACGTAAGCGTACCATTTATGGTTTCTTGTACATGCCCACGTGAGCTGGCTTGCTCAAATAAAATACCTATACCGCCGTTTACATCGGGGTAGGTTGAACCCTTGCCGTAATAAAAGTCGTCAAAGCTTTCTTCGGTAAAATAAAGGGCATTATTTTTATCTAAAGTTTTAGCATGGTAATTGGCTATGGCTTTAGTAAGCGTTACGTTTTCATCTGGGGTAATTGGGTGCTTGCGACTGGCAATGCCAGGTTGAAAAAAGTAGCTGCTGTTTGGGCCCATTTCATGAAAGTCGGTAAGAATATTTGGCTTCCATTGATGAAACTTAGCAATGCGTGCACGCGACTCTGGGTGTTGTAGTAACAACCAATCGCGGTTTAAATCAAACCAATAGTGATTTGTACGGCTACTTGGCCAGCTTTCTACGTGTTCACGCGTTTTAGGGTCGCTTGATAAGTTCATCCCCCGATTACTATTAGCCCAATTAGCAAAGCGAGCCAAGCCATCGGGGTTAAGTGAAGGGTCGAGCAAAATAACGGTATTATTTAATAGTTTTTCTATTTCTGGGCCTTGCGCTGCAGCAAGGTAATACGCAACCAATAAAGCGGCATTGCTGCCTGATGACTCATTGCCATGCACACTGTATCCCATCCAAACTACGGCAGGCTCATTTTGTGTGTTTTTAGCTTGCTCACTGTTTGTTAAACGGGCTAAGTGCGCTTGGCGAATTTGCTCTAAGTTAGCTAGTTTTTCAGCGCTGCTAATACTTAGCATCACAAGCGGACGTTGCTCGTGTGTGCGCCCTATTACTTCAAAATTTATACGATTACTTTTTTGCGCTAGAATTTCCATGTAACGCACCAGTTGGTCGTGCCTTACATGCCACTCACCTACTTCGTAACCAAGTACGTCTTGTGGGGTGGGTATTGTTTTATCAAACTCTACATCTTGTTCAAAATAATACGAAAGTGGTTTTGCCATACTTGAAAAGCTAAGCATTGCCACCATTATAGTTACTATCCAGCGCATATAAATCACTCTAAAAATGTTTGTTATTTGCACGCTAGCATTGCTTAAAATAGATGCCAACTTTTTACGCTCAACACTAGCCGCAACACGATGAGCGGAGTATGATATGCAGTATCCGAGTAATTTAGTCAAGTATAGACGGTTTTATGATTTCTATTTCCGAAACAGCACAAGCGCATTTTGCTAAACTTTTAGCAGATCAAGCACAACAAACTAATATTCGTGTGTTTGTTGTAAACCCTGGTACATCACAAGCGGAATGTGGTGTTTCTTATTGCCCAGAAGACGCCGTAGAAGACAGCGATATTCGTCTTAATTTTAATGGTTTTGATGCCGTAGTAGATACAGAAAGCGCTCCTTTTTTAGAAGAAGCTGAAATTGATTTTGTTACCGACAAAATGGGCACTCAGTTAACTTTAAAAGCGCCTAATGCAAAGGCACGTAAACTAGGCGATAACGCATCGCTAAATGAGCGTGTTCAACATATGCTAGAAACCGAAGTAAACCCGCAGCTAGCTAACCACGGTGGCCAAGTAAGCCTAGTTGAAGTAACCGCTGAAGGTATTGCAGTACTTCAATTTGGTGGTGGTTGTAATGGCTGTTCTATGATCGATGTAACGCTTAAAGAAGGCATCGAGAAAGAAATGATTGCAAAGTTTGATGAAATCACCGGTGTTGCCGACATTACCGAGCACCAAGCGGGCGATCACTCTTATTACTAAGCAATAATGTTAAAGCCGCTTATTTATCGCTTAGGGAGTAACCCTAAGTTGAGTTTAACGCGCTTTTTTCGCGGCTTAGCACTGTTTGTGCTAGCCGTGATATTTATTGCCCTTGGCTACTACACCCACTTTAGCTTACAAATTATAGGTGTGGTTATTTTAATCCCGGCATTATTTTTTGCTGCATGGGGTTATAGCGGTATTTTTGCCAATCGTTTCTCGCAAGTTTTAAAAGATATGGGGCCAAAAGATCACGACCCCGACCTATGGAAATGACATGTTCGCTTAATCTAGCAGCTGATTAGTTGCTTTTAACTGCAAATACTTAATAATTAACGTAACGCCGCGCATAAGCATAAAGCAACTCATAGCCAGCCATAACGCATTATTTTGCCACTCTATAAACACCCAAAACACCCCAAAAAAGCCAACAGCAGCTGAAAGAATCATACTGTTACGCATATTTTTTGCCCGTGTGAGCCCTACAAATACGCCATCAAACAAAAAACAGCTCATTGCTAACATAGGCAATACTATTACCCACGGTAAGTAATTTGTCGCAGCTTCTATCACCTCGGGTACATTGGTTAAAAGCTTAATAATAGCGCTGCCAAACACAGCAAAAAATACGCTGTATAACACGCCAAAAAGCATACCCCAAAACACACTTATTTTTACCCACAATCTAATGTTATTAACGCTTCGCTGACCTTTAGCTTGACCAACTTTGGCTTCGCTTGCATAGGCTATTCCATCAAGTGCAAAGCTTACTAACATTAAAAAATTAAGTAACACGGCATTTGCTGCAAGCGTTGTTTCGCCTATGCGGGCGCCATAAAAGGTCATAAAGCTAAAGCATAATTGCAAAATTAAAGAGCGAATAAATATATCTCTATTTAAACTAAGTAGCTCTGCCATTTTGCTAACACTGAGCCAGTTGGGCACGCTTAGCTCCACGCCTTGCTTTTTAGCGAGCTTAATCACTAGTAGCAACGCAAAAGCCAACGCGCTGTAATCCGCAATTAACGACGCCCACGCAGCTCCCGCTACTGCCCAGTCTAAATACACCACAAAATATATATCGAGCACTATGTTGGTAATATTGGTCACTAGCAGCAAGTAAAATGGCCCACGCCCATAATGTACGCCAAGCATCCAGCCAAGCAGCACTAAGTTACAAAGTGCGGCAGGGGCACTAAATATACGAATACTAAAATACTGATATGCTTGAGCAAGAACCTCACTATTTGCGCCTGATAAAAATGCAATGGCTTGTTTTATCAAAGGCGATAAAGCTATAAGCGCTAACGCCACACACACGGCAAGTAATAAGCTGCGTTTTAAAAGCGCTGCCAACTGTGTTAAGTTATTTTGCCCGTATGCTTGGGCCACTAACCCTGTGGTGCTCATACGTAAAAAACCGGCGAGCCAAAATAAAATAGAAATAACAGCTGAGCCAAGTGCGATGCCCGCTAAGTAATGTGCGCTACCTAAGTGGCCAATAACAGCGGTATCAACAATTCCTAACAGTGGGACAGTAATATTTGATAATATCATTGGACCCGCTAGCAACAGCAAGCTTTTATGGTGTGCCTTATTATGTTTAAGAAATTGTTTCATTTAGTTTTAATTACTCTCATTTGTTTATCAGTACGTGCTCATGCGGCGGTTATTTTACAGTATCACCATGTAAGCGAAACCCTTCCGGCTGTGACCAGTGTAAGCGCAAATACGTTTACCAAGCATTTGAGCTACTTAAAAGAGCATAATTTTAATGTTATTGCACTAAATGAGCTAATAAGCGCTATACAACAAGGCAAAACCTTACCTGAGAAAACAGTCGCTATCACCTTTGACGATGGTTACAACAATAACTACGAACAAGCAGCGCCTATTTTAGAAAAATTTGGTTACCCCTATACTATTTTTGTAAACCCGACCCTTATTGATGAAGGTAAAGGCTACGTAATGGGGTGGGATAAATTAAAAGAGCTCGCAGGCAAAGGGGCGTTAATTGCCAATCACACTGCCCAGCATGACTACCTGCATATTAAGCTAAAAGGTGAGAGCGATGCACAATGGCAAGCACGTATAAAACAAGATATTTTGCATTCTCAACAGCGTATTAAAGAAGAAATAGGCCACGACTATAAATACCTAGCGTACCCGTATGGTGAGTTTAATAACAAACTACAAGCGCTTGTAGAAGAGCTTGGCTTTATTGGCATTGGTCAGCACTCAGGCGCTGTAAATAAAAACGCTAACTTTACCCGCTTACCGCGTTTTCCAGCCTCCGGCTTTTACAGTAAATTAGATACGCTAATTACAAAATTAAACTCTCGGGCGTTTAGTATTAAAACCCTAGATTACCAAGACAGTGTAACCTCACAAAACCCACCAACGCTCAGCATTGAGTTTGAAATGGGTGATTTTCATAAAAGTCAGTTTGCGTGTTATGTCTCAAGTGTGGGGCAGGCTAAGTTAACTTGGATAAACGACACAACTGTAAAAATTGACTCTCCAAAGGCGCTAAATAAAGGCCGTTCACGCTTTAATTGTACCGCCCCTTCTATTGAGCACCCTGGTAGTTACTATTGGTTTTCGCAGCCATGGGTTATTCAGTAGCAATTACACCTTTATAGCCTGATGCAATAAGCGTTGGGTTACTTTATCAAGCGCAACAATTTCGTGAGCGGCACCTAAATCAACCGCCGCTTTGGGCATTCCCCACACCACAGAAGAAAACTCATCCTGTGCAATGGTGTAACCACCCGCTTGTTTAATGCTAAGCAAGCCCTTTGCTCCATCGCTCCCCATACCGGTTAGTAGCGCTGCCACAATGTTTTTTGCACCGCACTCAAGTAACGAGTTAAATAATACATCTACCGCCGGTTTATGGCGGTTAACAGGCTCAGAATCATCAAGCTCGCAATATAAACTTGCCCCTCTTTCTTTTATACTTAAGTGCAAACCACCTGGGGCTATATAAGCCCATCCCGCAGTGAGCTTGTCGCCGTGCTGCGCTTCTTTTACGTTAATTGCACAGGTGCGGTCCATACGCTGGGCAAACGAGGTACTAAATACCGGAGGAATATGCTGGGTAATCACAATCGCAGGGCAATTGGTCGGCATTTTTATAAGCACTTCTTTTATTGCTTCTGTGCCCCCTGTTGAAGCCCCTATCGCTATTACCTTGTTTAATAAAAATTGTGCATTGCTAGGTAAAGGCTCGCTCACTGTGCTTACCTTTTTAAAACTTCTTACCCTTGCACCTGCCGCCACACGCACTTTTTGCTGCACAACATATGCATATTGACTCATTTGCTGCTTAACATTCACCGTTGGCTTGGCAATAAAATCCACTGCACCAAGCTCAAGTGCTTCTAACGTGATAGGCGAGCCTTGCTGGGTTAGTGTAGAAATCATCACAACGGGCATAGGTCTTAAGCGCATTAGGTTTCTTAAAAAGCTAATGCCGTCCATTTTTGGCATTTCTACATCGAGGGTAAGCACATCTGGATTGAGCAATTTAATCATTTCTCGTGCTTGATAAGGGTCTTCAGCACAGCCAACAACCTCGATATCGCTAGCCTGAGATAATATTTCGCTCAGCAAACGCCTTATCAGTGGTGAATCATCTATTATCAGAACTTTAACCATTACGGCTCCTAAAACAGCTCTATGTTAGTCTCGGTGGCTTTATCTTGTTGCTTAAGGTTTTGCAGGTAGCGCACTTCGCGTTTTTCAATTGTATTGTTGTGCAAATTCTTCAGCTTCTTTACGTGGACTTTGCCCGTATGCGGATGAAAAAAAATTTTTCGAGGCCACGGCCCCCCCATATCTTGTGCAACAAGATTGAGCGACTCTTCCTGAATATACGCATTGGCAAAGCTAATATTACCTATCCCTATGTCGGTCATGGCGCTAATTATTTTGCCGCCACCAAAGAGTTTTATTTTTAAATTTTTTCGCGCAGCACCACCTTTGAGTACTTCGTTGATCAGGTATTCCATTGCCCAGTTTCCGTAGCGGCAGCTCAAACTATGGGCACTGTTTAATTCTAGGCCTTTTTTTACTGGCAACATAAAATGATTTACGCCACCTATACCGGCTTTTTCATCGTAAACACACGCGGCTATACACGACCCAAGTACTGTAGAAATAAGCTCATCATTTTTTGAGACATAAAATTCGCCAGGTAATATTTTTGCCACCACGCTTGTGCGCCCTGCATCCCAGTAACGTTTTATATGTTCAAATCCTGGGAGCACCGGCCTAAACTGTGCGTGCATTGTGTTGCTTTTGATACATGGTTTTCCCTAAATTTTTAAACTCAGAATGCTCTTTTCCCATACTCTCTGAGTGCCCTAAAAACAAATAACCGTCACGATTAAGTGCATTTGCATAACGTTTAAACAAGGTGTCTTTTGTTTCTTTATCAAAATAAATAACCACGTTACGACATAAAATTAAGTCAAACTGCCCTTTCATGGGCCATTCTTGTAAAAGGTTAAGGCGTTTAAAAAAAATGTGCTTATTTAACTGTGGTTTTACTTTATATGTTTGCCCATCTTTGCTTTTTAAAAACCACTTTTTAAGTACATTGTTTTCTAAGCCATTTACATTAGCCGCGGTATAAATACCCGCTTGTGCTTTGGCTAATACATTAGAATCTAAATCGGTTGCTAAAATTTTTACATCCCAAGAACTTGGGAATAAACCGGCAAGGGTTATTGCTAAGCTATAAGGCTCTTCGCCTGTAGAGCAACCCGCTGACCATACGCGTACTCGTTTTGTTACTTTGTTACTGCTAAGTAACTGCGGCACTATGGTGTTTTTTAAAAACTCAAAGTGGTGGGGTTCTCTAAAAAAGGAGGTTAAGTTAGTGGTAATAGCATTAATAAATGCGTCAAACTCAGCCTCTTTATTATTGTCTAAGTACTCTAAGTATTGAGAAAAGTTTTTAAGTTTATGCTCTCTTACCCTTCTTGCTAAGCGGGAATACACCATTTCGCGTTTATGATCGCCAAGTACAATTCCGCACGCGTTATAAACTAAAGTGGCAATGTCTTTAAAATCTTTATCGGTACATAAAAATTCTTTCATTGTCATACCATCCCTTGTAAAGCAGGCTTGCTAGGGTATTAACTAGCAAGCCAGTAATGACTAAAACTCTTCCCATTCATCTGCTGAGTCTATAAAGTTTTCGCCTTTGGGTTGGGTATTTTTTAAATAGCCACTAGGTTGGCGCGCAGGGGGCGCTGAGCGTTCAAAGTGTGTATTTGGCAATGTGTTCATGCCTTGCTGCCCGAGTGAAAAAAAGTGCAATAACTGACGCATCTCGTTTGCTTGCTCAGCCATTGACTCGCCCGCCGCAGACGCTTCTTCTACAAGGGCCGCATTTTGCTGGGTCATTTCATCCATTTGGGCAACCGCTTTATTAACTTGCTCAATACCTGCGCTTTGCTCTTCAGAGGCTTCGGTTATATCCGAAATCATTTGCGTAACACGTTGTACGCTTGAAACAATTTCTCTGAGTGTTTCGCCCGACTCATTTACAAGCACAGAGCCATCGGTCACTTTTGCAACGCTGTCTCTAATAAGCTCTTTAATTTCTTTGGCTGCTCCAGCTGAGCGCTGCGCTAAATTACGCACCTCACCAGCAACAACGGCAAAGCCACGGCCTTGCTCACCCGCTCTAGCAGCTTCAACGGCGGCGTTAAGTGCCAGTAAATTAGTTTGAAAGGCAATTTCATCAATCACGCCAATAATGTCTGCAATTTTTTTACTCGACTCGTTAATGGCCGACATACTCGTTACAGCTCTATTAACTACTTCACCACCTTGAATTGCTTTCTCGCAGGTTTCTTCGGCTAAATCGTTAGCGACTTTTGCGTTATCTGCATTTTGTCTTACGGTACTGGTCATTTCTTCCATACTTGACGCGGTTTCTTCAAGTGATGAAGCTTGTTCTTCGGTACGCTGGCTTAAATCGGCGTTGCCTTGCGAAATTTCCTCTGCGCCACTGGCTACTAACGTGGCCGATGAGTTAATTCGATTAATCACATCGGTCAATTTATCTGCTGTGGTATTAGCATCTTGCTTGAGCTTATCGAACGAGCCTTGATACTCTTTTTCTATGCGTTTTGATAGGTCACCATTGGCCATTGCATCAAGCATTTGCGCGGTATCACTAACGGCATCATCCACAATTTCAACTAAGCTGTTTAAGCCTTGCGCTAAGCGTAAGAAAAAGCCTTCTTTACCTTTTTCATCTACTCGGGTTTCTAAATCGCCATTACCTGCATCGCTGACTAATTGTGCAATTTCTTTTTCTATTGCAACTTCGCCCGTTCTATCTTCCCACTCAACTACGGTGCCTATGCGTTCTTGTTCTGGTGTAAAAATAGGGTTTGCAACTAAACCAAACGTGCGCCCGCCTACTTTTATTTCGGCTCGGTAAGTTGTTGTAAGCTTAGCTAGTAGGTTTTGTTGATGAGCCGGATTTTTATGGAATATATCAATGTTTTGCTGCATTAAATTGGTGCTATCAAAATTTGGCAGCTCCTTTTTCAAATCATCTTCGGCAATACTCATCATCGATTTAACCGCGTTGTTCATGTATACAATTACATTTGAAGCATCGGCTATCATGGTGTTTGTTGCTACGGTATCAAGCGCTTGTTTTACTCGTAAGTTTTCTTGTGCTTCAGCACGTTCTTGCTCCGCTTTTGCTACGCTATCGGTAATATCTTCCCACTCAACAATGGTGCCTAAATGCTTACCTTCATGGTTTATCCACGGTGTAGCAATTAAACTAAAAATAAGCCCCGCTAAACGTAACTCAGTTTTATAAGGTTGTTTTAAGTTTTTTAATAGTTCGCGTTGATGAGCTGGGTGCTTATGAAAATCATCAACACACGTGCCTATTAAATTATCAACAGAAAAACTAGGTAGCACACCTTGCAACTCAGTTTCTCGCGCTTTGAGCATTAACTTAACCTGATCGTTTACAAATACAATATTTAGGTCTTTATCGGCAATCATTACATTGGCTTGGCAAACAGTTAACGCACTTGCTAAATCGGCAGCCTTTTTAGACTCGCGCTCTAGCTGTTTTTGCGCGGTGATATCACTGGCGTATTTAATAACTTTATAAGGCTTGCCGTTTAAATCGAAAATAGGGTTATAAGAGGCTTGGATCCATATTTCTTGCCCTTGTTTGCCTATTCGCATGTACTCGCCCGAGTCGTACTCGCCTCGTCCTAACTTATCCCAAAATTGTTTATACTCGTTTGTTTTAGCGTATTCTGGGTCGACAAATAATTTATGATGCTGGCCTTTTATTTCGCTAAGTTGATAGCCTAAACCATTTAAAAAATTGTCATTGGCAGTAATAATTGTGCCATCAAGATTAAACTCAATCACCGCCTGAGATTTACTAATTGCCTCAAGTTGGCCTTGCGCTTCAGCGGCCTGTTTCTTTTGTTCGGTAATGTCGGTAGCAAATTTAATTACTTTTAGCACTTGCCCTTGGCTATCAATAATTGGGTTATAGGTAGCTTGGATCCATACCTCTCGCCCTCCATTAGCAAGACGCTTAAACTCATTAGAAATAAACTCACCACCGCGCAAGCGTTGCCAAAAATTTTTATACTCGCTGCTTTGTGCTTCATCTGGTTCAACAAACATAGAGTGGTGCTGCCCTTGCACTTCCTCTAAACGGTATCCCATTGCATTTAAAAAGTTTGAATTAGCCGTAATTATTCTGCCACTGGGTTCAAATTCAATAACCGCTAATGATTTATTTAATGCATTAACGATTAAGTCATTACTTGATTCTGACTGCTTCGGATTACTAAACCATCCCATGCCCATCACCACCTTTATGTTTGTTTTTGTTGCTACATAGCGCTGTGGCTATATATCCATTGTTCTTTGTAAATCTATCAACGAGACCATTTTTTCGCCCACGTTCACCAACCCTGCGACATATTCACAATTACTCGAATCAGACAGGCTAGGGACGGGCTTGGCGTCTTGCTCTGCAATGCTGTAAACATCTGACACCGCATCTACTGCGATGCCCATTATTTTTGAATCGTTTTCAAAAATAACTTTTACAACAATAACAACTGTTAATGGCCCATATTCAGTGCTTGGCAGGCCAAAACGTAAGCGTAAATCTATTATTGGCACTATGGTGCCGCGAAGGTTTATCACTCCTTTAACAAAATCCGGTGCGTTGGGTAGTACGGTAATTTCTTCCCAGCTCCTGATCTCTTGCACGGTTAATATATCTACGCCGTATTCTTCGCCAGCCATAATAAAGGTTAAAAACTGCTTAACGCCTTGCTGTTGCCCTAAATCAATTTTGTTGTTTAGCTCGCTTTGCTCACTAATCATGAAGCCTCCAGAGGTGTTTTAGATTCTATGATTAGCTCTTGGCTACCTGGTTTTTTAAGCCCTGATAATTTTATTAAGCCGCTAATATCAACAATTAACGATACACGCCCGTCGCCTAAAATAGTTGCTCCAGACACCCCATCTACTTTTTGATAATTGGCCTCTAAACTTTTTATGACTACCTGCTGCTGCGAAAGTAAGTCATCTACCAGCAAACCCACTTTTTGGTTGTCGGTTTCAACAACCACCAGCAAGGTTTTGTCTAATGACTCTATGGCGTTTTGATGATTAAAAATTTGATATAAGCGTAAAATAGGAATGTATTCGTCACGCAGCCTTAGTACATCTAGGTCTTTACCCACTCGGCTTACTTTAGTGATATCAATCTGTAGCGATTCAACAATAGAAATAAGTGGAATAATATAAGTATGCTGGGCAACTTTAACTAATTGACCATCTAAAATGGCAAGCGTAAGGGGCAACCTAATTGTAAAGGTAGAGCCAACGCCAGGCGCTGAAGAAACCTCAACAGAGCCATTTAAAGATTGAATATTGCGCTTAACAACATCCATTCCTACACCACGCCCAGATAAGTCGCTAACCGCATCGGCGGTAGAAAAGCCAGGCATAAAAATAAGCTCGTTAATTTCATCATCTGTTAAATTACAATCAGCGGTGATTAGCTCATTAGCAATGGCTTTTTCTTTAATTTTTTGCGTATTTAAGCCTTGCCCGTCGTCCATTATTTCTATCACGATATTGCCGCCTTGATGAAAGGCATTTAAGGTCACGGTGCCCACTGGGTCTTTACCTGCGGCAACCCGCTGTTCAATTGTTTCAAGGCCATGGTCGAGCGAATTTCTGACTAGGTGCACCATGGGGTCAGATATTTTTTCCATTACCGTTTTATCTAGCTCGGTTTGCTCGCCTAATAATTTTAACTCCACCTGTTTATTTAGTTTTTGCGCTATATCGCGCACTAAGCGCGGAAACCGGCTAAATACAAAGTTAATCGGTAACATACGTATACGCATAACATTTTCTTGCAGGTCTCGGGTATTGTGCGCCAGTTGTGCCAAACCTTCTTGTAATGACGTAATGGTTGATTCGCTAATTTCTTGCTCGCTCAACTGATTTAACATGGCTTGTGTTATCACCAGCTCACCAACCATATTTATTAACGAGTCTACTTTGTCTATTCCTACTCTTATGGAGGTAGACTCAGGTGCTGATGTTGGCTTTTTATCGGCTGTGGGTTTGCTTTTAGGTTTGTCGGGTGCTTTTTTAGCATCGCTAATAGGCGGTGTTTGAGCTGAGTTGTCGTTGCTCTTTTCATCAGCGTATGCGGTGTGAGAAGTGTCTTCATCAAATAACCCGCCACAAAGCTCTATTTTTATATCGGCATCATCTTCTACCCATTCAAATACCTCTTTAATAGCGGCTTCTTTTTCGCTGGTATTTAAAAAAAAGCGCCAGTGTAAGTAGCACTCGTCACTGCTTAAATCTTTAATATCTGGGATATCGTCTAAAAAGGCCTGTGTTTCAAGCTCGCCGAGTTCAGCTAGTTCGCTGATCATAAATAAAGGCTCGTTGCCTGTTTTAAAAAGGTGATGATGCGGTTTAAAATCAATTTGAAAGGTATTTACCTCAGCAGCAGCCGTGACTTCGCTTGCCTCGCTTGGAGCTGAATCGGCTTGCATTTCCAGTACAATTTCAAACTGTTTTTTTAAGGTTGTAGCATGTGATAAATCAGGCTCTTGCTCTGCTTGCAGCTCACCGAGTAACCCACGCAAGCAATCAACAGCTTTAAGCAATAAATTAACGTGCTCGGTGGTGAGTTCGCGCTCACCTTGGCGTATTTGATCCAGTAGGGTTTCTAGCACATGGGTAAACTCAGCAACAGAGTTAAAGCCAAAGGTGCCACTGCCCCCTTTAATTGAGTGCGCAGCTCTAAAAATAGTATTTATTGTTTCTAAGTCTTCTTTGCCGGGCTCTAAATTTAATAGCTCGGCCTCCATTGTATCTAGGCCTTCAAAACTTTCTTCAAAGAACACTTCAAAAAATTGACTTAAATCTATACTCACGCCGCACTCCTCAGTTAACGAATTACTTTTTTAAGTACCGCTAGTAACTGATCCGGGTTGAAAGGCTTTACAATCCAGCCTGTTGCGCCAGCTGCTTTACCTTCTACTTTTTTATCTAATCCTGACTCTGTGGTTAGCATAAGTAGCGGCGTAAATTTGTAATCAGGAAGGCCTCTGAGCTCTCTGATAAGCGTAATGCCATCCATAATGGGCATATTTACATCTGAAATTACCGCATCAAAACTTTGCTGCTTGGCAATCGCGAGGGCTTCGCTGCCATCTTTTGCTTCGGTAACATCAAAACCTGCGGTTTTAAGCGTAAAGCTCACCATTTGACGCATTGACGCAGAATCATCAACCGCTAAAATTTTCTTCATATAAACCTCTAACCTTTACTTTCAAGTGTTAAATATTGACTTAAGCCAAGTTGATTAATGGCGTTTTGAAGTGCATCACTGCTGCCTACCCATACAATTTTATGGTGTATGGTAAGTAGGTGTTTTTGTAAGGCACACAAAAGTTGAATTGACGCGGTATCGGCTGAAACAACCTCACTGACATCTAAACAAATATCGTTGTTGCTATTGAGTTCTTGTAATAAATCTTGGTGAAGAGTCTCTACTTGCATAATCGCAAGTTCGCTTGGAAGTTTTAGCATTTTTTCAGGACTTTCCCTGTCAATTCAATTCATAACAAAAGCTTAGCCTTAGTTATTAAAATTGCCATAAAAGGCTCAAAAAAATTAATAAAACTTTTAAAAGTGGCGCTAAAAAGCAAAAAAGGAGCCTAAGCTCCTTTTAAAATGCGTGAAAAGTTTAAAACTAGTTTTTATAGTAATCCGCTATTTGTTTAAATTCGCTAATAAGTTGAGTGGTATTAATAAGGGGCACATTTCCTTGTTGGAATTCAGGCTTAAATATGGCTCTTACCGCTCCATTTGCATCAACTAAAGCCACCGAAGCACTATGATCGACCGCATATTCTGATTCTTGCGAGTCACTAATGGCATAAATTAGACCAAGCTCTCTAACCACCGGGAATAGGTTTTTGTGCTCACCCGAAACAGCTAAAAAGTCAGGGTTAAAATAATCAATATACGCTTTGCGCTTTACCGGCGTATCGCGTTGAGGGTCTACCGACATAAACCAAATTTGCAGTGGGTATTCGTTATGTAACTTTTTATACACGCTGTTTAGTTTAGCAAGCGTTAATGGGCAAATATCTGGACAACTGGTATAGCCTAAAAACACTAAGTTCCACTGCCCCAAAAATTGCGCTTTGGTGACTAACTCACCGTTTTGGTCGTTAAGAGTAAAATCAGAAAGAGGCTTTGCTTGCTCATACACTAAGGCTTGCACATCGGGTGCACTATTTTGCTCTGAGCAAGCGACTAATAAAAACGAAAAAATTACAACTAAGCTAATCCGTAACTGCTTCATAAAGGGAGCCATTTATCTATAAATAAGATCACGAAGAGTACCATTAAATGCACAATTGAAAAGCGAAATAAGTCCATTGCGGTGTCATCGCTCGGGGCTAATTTAAGCTTAACCGCTTTATACAAAAAGAGTGCATTGAGTACACATGCGCCTACTAAATAAATACCGCCCGACATACCAATTAAATAAGGTAATACACATACAAGCGCCAGTAATATGGTGTAAGCCACAACACAGGTTTTACAAAAGTCGATACCGTGAGTTACTGGCAACATAGGAATTTTAGCGCGTTCGTAATCGCTTTTGCGTGCTATTGCCAGTGCCCAAAAATGCGGTGGGGTCCACGTAAATATAATCATTACGAGTAACCATGGCGCGGCTGCCATTTGATTGGTTTCAGAAACCCAGCCCAATAAAGGCGGCATTGCCCCAGCTAAGCCACCAATTACAATGTTTTGCGGTGTGGCACGCTTTAAAAAAGAGGTATAAATAAAAGCATACCCAACTAATGCAAACAAAGTAAGTACGGCTGTTAGAGTGTTTGCCCAAAGCATTAGCATTATAAAACCAGCAACCCCTATCACGCCTGCAAAGCTTAGCGCATGGGTTTTACTAAGCCGGCCTTTGGCTACAGGGCGGTGGCGTGTACGCGCCATTTTTGTATCTATTTCGCTATCAACAACATGATTTATTACCGCCGCAGCGCCAGAGAGCAAACCAATGCCTAATAAACTAATAAATTGTACTGCAATGCCTCGCCCTACATCAGGCGCCAGTGCCAAGCCAACCCAGGCAGTAAGTACCAACATAGCCACTACTTTAAACTTGCTAATAGCTAAGTAATCTTGCAGTAAATTATAAGCACGTTGAATAAAAGGGTGTGCGCTAATAACCTGTAGTTCTTTTTTGTCGAGTGTGAGTGCCATAATTATTCCCCTTTAAGTGCGTGCTTTTAGGTAGTAACACAACCTAACCATAGTCAATAACAAGATAGCTGCCATTAAATTGTGCGCCAGCGCCACTCCAAGCGGAAAGTGCCAATGCACCACTGCAAGCCCTAAACTAATTTGGCAAAGTAGCGCAACAAGCACGCTGACAGTACAGTGTTTTATTTTTGCAGATTGCGCCTGACTGTATATACGCCACATAATTAGCGCCAACACAATACATGTAACTAGCGCCCAAATTCTGTGTAGTAAATGAATAGACATACGCGCCTGTTGCGATAGCACTCCGTACTCATAATTACTGTGCTCAAGCGGCAGCTGAAACACACTACTGAGTGAAAATGGCTGCGCATAACTACACAGCGGTAAGCCATTACAGTGTGGCGCTGCATAATTTGCTGCAAGCCATCCTCCTAATGCAATTTGAATAACCAACACAGTCAATGCAACTAAGCTCAATGAAAAATAGCCTTTAGCGCTACTATCTCCGCCCTCTATGGGTTTAGTAGTTAAACGTAGGTATAAAAGAGTGATTAGCGATAAAATACTAAATCCCCCCAGCAAATGCCCCATCACAATAAGTGGTTGTAAGTTCATAGTAACGGTCCACATACCCAGCGCAGCCTGAAATATAACTAACAATAATAAGGCTAGCGGTAATTTAACCGGCGTGTTTGAGTAATGGCGCTTTACAAAAGCCAATACGAATAGCGCTAAAATAAGCAACCCCAGCGCGCCTGCAAAGTAACGGTGGATCATTTCTTTCCACGCTTTGGCGGTTTCAAACATCATATCTGGATAACTTTGGGTAGCTAGTGCGATATCGGCTTCATGCTTTGGTACAGTTAAAAAGCCATAGCAACCGGGCCAATCAGGACAACCAAGCCCTGCGTCACTTAAACGTGTATAAGCACCTAGCCCTACCACCAACAGCGCAAGTAACCCCGTTGCAAGTACCCAGTTTTTATAATTTTTATACATAGGAATCTCCCATTAACAATGCGCTATTAATTAGCTTGAACGAGAATAATTAAGCAGTTTTTTTAAATCTTTTAATAAACCTTTTTGCACTAAACGGTTTTCTTGTGGCTGCTCTTTAAACGGATACTCAAGCACCACTAACCCCATATGATCGATTAAATATAAGCTAGCGGGCTGCAAATTTTGTTGCGCGTTAAAGGTTTTCCAAGGAATGTTTTTAACTTTAGGCGCCCCCATTACAGCCATATCAACCTTGCCCTGATTTTTTCCTAAGGCGATATATAAGTTATCAAGCGCATTGAGCTGCTCATTGCACGAAGCATTACATTTATTGGAGTAATTAAGCGCAATTGTCCATTGCTTAGGGTTGTGCTGCTGCCAGTTTTCAAGCTTTACTTCGCGCTGTAAAAACTCGCCATTATTGGTAATTGCGCTCGGCAACCAGTCTAGTTTTAGCGCACCGTATGCAAGTACTAGCGGTACAGCGCAACATACAACAAACAAAACTAAGGGGTTATTTTTCATTGTTAGTCCTCTTTTTACTGGCAAAAATGGCCACCACTACGCAGGCTAAGGCTATTAAAAACCATTGCACTGCATACGCTT
Organism: Pseudoalteromonas sp. 2CM41L; assembly: GCF_023161905.1. NCBI lineage: Bacteria > Pseudomonadati > Pseudomonadota > Gammaproteobacteria > Alteromonadales > Pseudoalteromonadaceae > Pseudoalteromonas > Pseudoalteromonas sp. 2CM41L. The sequence continues at coordinate 41,046 of NZ_JALNTN010000013.1, read as the reverse complement.
GGTGCTTTTGCGGACTCATCACCACCGCTTTATAATGCGGTATAGCTAGCACATCTCCTGCACCTTGACGATAAGCCATAAAATTAAATAACGATTGATTACTCTGCTCACTTAGCTTTTGTAAATCTATTGATTGAATTCGTTTTTGAAGGTCTTGTTTTGTCGAATTGGTTTGTAAGTTAAAGCTCGTTAAATTTCGCTCTTTTATCTGCGCTTTAAACGTAATATTACGTTTAGGAAGTTGGATGTTAGGTAATTCGCTGCGTGAAATAGGCGCTTTTACCCACCCTAAATTAACGAGTAAAGCGTCACTTGCTTGGCTTGGCTTAAATAACACCAATAAGTCGTAACCGACTTGCCCTTGGTAAACTTGGTTATCTAAAAGCCAGTATTGCTGATTTATTATTTTTCCGACAAGCTCAACCACTACACCTGTTTTATTCCACTTTGAAGGCATTGCCTGTAATTGCTGCCAGCTCATTACGCCTTGGGTTTGCATGTTAGCTATAGCTGTTAACTGTTGCTGCTTTTGATCAGCCCTTGCTAATTGCCAATACCCTAAACGTACACATACCAGCACCACAGCTACCACAACGCAAAGTGCGATAAATGAGCTAAGCTTTTGTTTACGCCTTAAAATTAACTGCATAAAGGGTCAACCCAGTGATTATTAAAATTATTATTGTGCTGCTGTTACTATTTATACTTTTCAACTTGTTTAGAGCGCTATTTATTATGGTGACCGATAAATCTGGCGGTCGGCCTATGTCGCATTTTTTAGGCCGTCGCGTGCTGTTTTCTGTGGTGGTTTTGGTGATGGTGATAGCCGCTGTAAAACTTGGTTTTATAAAGGCTAATCACTCACCATTAGCCGTTACAACACATACACAAAAACAAATAAACACAGCCACACCACATCAACAAAATGCCAATACCAAGCCGCTGCTTGAAACGCAAAATGTTTATCTTTCGTAAAGTGGCCTTTTAAAATACGCACAAATACAACAAACAAAATGATGGCGCCAAGGGTCACATGCATGCCATGAAAACCTGTCAGCAAAAAGAATGTATTCCCGTAAATGCCTGCGTCTAGTGTTAAGTTTAAGTCGTTGTAGGCATAAATATATTCTTCTACCTGCAATGCTAAAAAGCACACACCCAATAAAATGGTTGCCCCTAGCATCACTTTTAGCGGTTTACGCTTATTGTTTTCAATGGCTACGTGAGCAAAATGCAAAGTAACCGAAGACGCTAATAAAATAAGCGTATTAATAAGGGGTAAGCCTTGCCACCCCATAGCTTGCGTGGTTTCACCTGCTGGTGTGGTTAGTAGTGGCCATACGGCCTCAAAGGTAGGCCAAAGCACCTCGTTGGTCATCGCATTATTCCCAGCGCCGCCAAGCCAAGGCACCGACAGTATGCGGGCGTAAAATAATGCGCCAAAAAAGGCCATAAAAAACATAACTTCAGAGAATATAAACCAGCTCATTCCTTGTCGAAATGAGCGGTCCATTTGCGCTGAATATAAGCCCTGATCAGACTCGCTAATTACATTTTTAAACCAGCTAAAAATCATATACAGCAGCACTGCAATGCCTGCATATAGCAAGTACACACCGCTGCCCCCTTCACTTTCTAAGTTCATGACTGTTAAAGCCGCACCCACTGCAATAAAAAATAACGCCACCGCGCCCACTATGGGCCAAGGACTTTGCTCAGGTACGTAGTAGTTTTCATAATCTTGATTCATGTTACTTGCTCCTAGTTTTACACTAGTCATGCAGGCTAGTTATTACTTGCTACTAGCTGCTCACTAATATCAAATACGGTGTACGATAAAGTTAGCTCTTCTACATCGCTCGGCAGTGCGGTATCAACATAAAAAAGCAGCTTAAACTCAAGCTCTTCACCCGCTTTTAGGGGTTGTTGATCAAAGCAAAAGCACGCTATTTTATGTAAGTACTTGGCTGCCTTTCCGGGCGATACAGAAGGTACCGCTTGCATTACTTTATCAATATCACTGGTGTTTTTTGCGCTAAACATTACCTCACGCATGGCACCTGGTTTCACATCAACACTGTATTCTTTAGATTTAACAATAAACGGCGCACCACTTTGCGCATGGGTTGTAAAGCTCACACCTATTTCTCGATTTTGTGCAACCTGTGTACTTTGTTTAGCTTGCTCAAGCGACGGCTTGCCATTAAGCCCAGTTATGTCGCAGAACACGTCATATAAGGGCACTAAGGCAAATGCAAAAGCAAACATACCTATACAAATAAGAATTAGGCGCTTTAATAGCGGTGCATGTGTCATTATTTAATTTCCGGCGGCGTAGAAAAAGTATGATACGGCGCAGGAGAGTCCACTTCCCACTCTAAACCTTCAGCACCATCCCATACTTTTGCAGGGACTTTATCGCCCCCTCGGGCACATTTAATTACCACAGCCACAAAGAGTAACTGCGATAAACCAAAGGCAAACCCACCTATGCTTATGATTGCGTTAAAATCAGCAAACTGCAGGGCGTAATCGGGAATACGGCGCGGCATACCTGCCAGCCCTACAAAATGCATAGGGAAAAACAATACATTTACGCTTACCAGCGATAACCAAAAATGCCACTTAGCCAAGGCAATGTTGTACATGTTGCCCGTCCACTTAGGCAGCCAATAATAAGCCCCCGCCATAATCGAAAATATTGCCCCCGTAACTAACACGTAATGAAAGTGCGCCACCACAAAGTAAGTATCGTGATACTGAAAATCAGCAGGCGTTATAGCCAACATCAGCCCCGAAAAGCCCCCTAAAGTAAACAGCACAATAAAGGCAATACTAAATAGCATGGGCACTTCAAAACTTATTGACCCTCGCCACATAGTGGCTACCCAGTTAAATACTTTTACCCCTGTAGGCACCGATATCAGCATGGTCGCGTACATAAAAAATAGCTCGCCAGCAACGGGCATACCGGTCGTAAACATATGATGTGCCCACACTATAAAGCTCAGTAATGCAATAGAGGAGGTTGCGTAAACCATTGAGGCATAACCAAATAGTTTTTTACGTGAGAATGTAGGCACTATGGTCGAAATAATACCAAAGGCGGGTAAAATCATGATGTACACTTCGGGATGGCCAAAAAACCAAAATATGTGCTGAAACATCACCGGATCGCCGCCACCTGCCGCATCAAAAAAGCTGGTTCCAAAGTATTTATCGGTGAGCACCATAGTGACCGCTCCGGCCAGTACGGGCATAACAGCAATTAATAAAAATGCGGTTATTAGCCATGTCCAAACAAATAATGGTAGTTTCATCCATGTCATGCCTGGGGCACGTAAATTAACAATGGTCACAATTACGTTTATTGCGCCCATAATTGAGCTAATCCCCATAATGTGCACTGCAAACACAAACATTGCAGTGTTGTCGTTACTATACGTTGTTGAAAGCGGCGCATAGAACGTCCAGCCAAATGCGGGGCCGCCTCCAGGCATTAATAACGAGGCCAATAAAATTAAAAAAGCGAAGGGTAAAATCCAAAAGCTCCAGTTGTTCATTCTGGGCAGCGCCATATCTGGCGCACCAATCATGAGCGGTACCATCCAGTTAGCAAGCCCCGTAAAGGCTGGCATAACAGCACCAAACACCATAATTAAACCGTGTACTGTGGTCATTTGGTTAAAAAAGTGTGGGTCTACCAATTGTAATCCTGGCTGAAATAACTCAGCCCGAATAACCATGGCCATTGCACCGCCAATTAAAAACATAGTCAGCGAAAAAATTAAGTACATGCTGCCAATATCTTTATGGTTTGTTGTGTATAACCAACGTTTAAACCCTTTGGCTGGGTGATGGCCGTGGTGAGCGTCATTGGCGTTAGGTTGTTCTACTATGCTACTCATTAGTTCGCCTCCGCATCAAGTGCTGCCTGAATTTCACTAGGTTGGATGACATCACCCGTTTCATTACCCCACGCATTACGTTTATAGGTAATTACCGCTGCAAGTTGTTTAATTGAGAGCTGCTTTGCAAATGCCTGCATTGCAGTTCCTGGGCGGCCATGAATCACTACATCAATGTGATCTTTTATATCACCCAAAACAATGGGGCTGCCTTTTAACGCAGGAAATACGCCCGGTAGCCCCATACCTGTAGGTTGATGACACGCAGCGCAACTTGCCATATACACTTGCTCACCTAGTGTCATTAGCTCTTCTTTAGGAATTGTTGTCTCAAGCAATGCTGCATCAGCAAGTGCGGCTTTTTGCTTAGCTTGCTTAGCATCTGCAAGCCATGCGTTAAAATCCTCTTGCGATTTAGCTTCAACCACCACGGGCATAAAACCATGATCTTTACCGCACAGCTCTGCACACTGTCCTCGGTAAATACCTTCTTCGTTAATGTTGGTCCACGTTTCGTTGATAAACCCCGGATTGGCATCTTTTTTAACGGCAAAATCGGGTACCCACCAAGAGTGGATAACATCATCAGAGGTCATTAAAAAACGCACCTTTCGATTAATTGGCAGTACTAAAGGTTTATCAACCTCAAGTAAATAATTAGGGTTTTTATTAGCAAGGTTGGCTATTTCGTCTTGAGGGGTAGATAAAATAGAGTAAAACTCTACGTCTTCGCCCATATATTCATAATGCCACTTCCACTGTGACCCTGTAATTTTAATGGTTAAGTCAGCCTTACTGGCATCTTCCATCGCAATGAGGGTTTTAGTGGCAGGGATTGCCATGGCAATTAAAATAACAAACGGAATGGCAGTCCAAAGAATTTCTACTTTGGTACTTTCATGAAATTGGGCAGGAACTGCCCCTTTAGATTTACGGTGATGAATCAGTGCCCAAAACATTATTGCGAACACTATCACCCCAATCACACAACATATTAAAAATATGGTCATGTGTAGCTGATATACATTATTACTTATATCGGTTACGCCCTTGCGCATATTGTATTGGCTATTAGCCAGCACTTGCTGCGGGAACATAATCAACACAAGCCACAAGGTAGAGGTCAGTTTACCCATGTGACGGCTCCTTTGATGCTATTGCGAATGCAAAGCGAAGAGGCATACGGCTTAAACGCCAATTCGTTATTTTTATTTTTTAACCAATCTTATTTTTGATTGGTATCGCTAGGACAACAAAAGGTTTGTGTATATTGTGTGTTCTCATAACTAAAAAGCTGTGAGTTATTGTTAGTCCAGCACATTAATGATTAGCTAAAAAACGTACAACAAGCAAGTTTTAGTATAAAAAACAATCAAGTGATATTTTAAAATTGACTAAATGACGGCGTATTAAATTGTTATTTAACAGCCAAGATACGAGCAAAATTAAGGGATGTAACACGCTTAGGAAGATAAAAGTATGAGTGAAAAAAAGTTTACAGCCTAAATAATTTTAGGGCGTTTTGAGATGGCGGAAGGTTTGTTTTTAAAACAAAAATGCACACTAAAAAGTGCGCATTTATAGATATTACTTAAAAATAGTTAAAAATTACATCCAATCGGCATTTCTTATTACGCCAACGGCTAACCCTTCAATATTAAAAGATTCGTTTTCAAGGTCTACTTCAATTGGCGTAAACTCTTCGTTTTCGGCGTGTAATAATACTTTTCGACCTGCTTTTTCTAGGCGTTTTACGGTTACGTCTTCATCTACTCGTGCAACCACAACTTGGCCGTTTTCTGCTGTTTGAGTACGGTGCACAGCAAGTAAGTCGCCATCCATAATACCTATATCTTTCATACTCATGCCGTTAACACGCAGTAAAAAGTCGGCGGCTGGTTTAAACATAAGTGGGTCTATTTTACAGTGACTCTCAACATGTTCTTGCGCCAAAATAGGCGAACCCGCTGCAACTCTACCTATTAATGGTAGCCCTAGTTGCTCAGGCTCTTCTTCTTCAACCAATTGAATACCACGGCTTGCGCCTGGTTTCATTTTAATAACACCTTTTTTGGCAAGCGCTTTTAAGTGCTCTTCTGCGGCATTGGCACTTTTAAAACCGAGTGTTTGCGCAATTTCGGCACGTGTAGGAGGCATACCAGTGTCTTTAATAAAAACTTTTATTAGTTCGAGTATTTGAGCTTGGCGTTTAGTTAATGGTCGCATACAACTGGTTTTCCATACAGTACATTTAACTGTGAGTATATACAGTTAAATAAAAATCGCAAATTTAAATTGTGCTTTAAAATAGCTAAATACACCGCACCTGGATAAATTTTAGGTAATTACAGACGTTCAGTATTTAAAATGCTATAAATTTGCTTTCAATATAAAGGAGTAATTATGAGTATTTGGCATCAACCCATTACATTAGAGCTTTGCAAACAGTTAGATGAGGGAATAAACGGCCAAGGCACGCTAATGAAAACCATGGGCATAGAAATAACCGAAATAGGAGATGATTACCTGGTGGCTACCATGCCTGCTATTCCTGAGCATCATAATCCTATTGGTATGGTACATGGTGGCGCAAATGTGGTACTTGCCGAAACCGTAGCAAGCTACGCCGCTAACTTTGTCGTGGACTTTACAAAATTTTATTGTGTTGGACAGGAAATTAGCGCCAGCCACCTAAAGGCCTCTCGAAATGGCACTTTAACCGCCGTTACTCGTGCATTTCATATTGGTAAGCGCAGTTCTGTATGGGAAATAAAAATAACCAATAGCCGCGGCGAGCTTTGCTGCGTATCAAAAATGACCGCAGCGGTTGTCGAGCGCAAATAATTAACTATGGCTACTTTTCGATAGGGTAAATTGTTATTTCCATACCAGCGCCAATGGCAGATATACGTAGCAGTGTATCTGCATGTAGAGCTTGGTTAAAACACTTAGGTGACGTGCCCGACTCAAAGCCTATATCAAACGTTCTGCGCGAACAGCTTAGCCACTGCTTAAGCGCATTACGTGAACACGACTCTATTAATTCACATAAGTGGTTGATTGCTTTGTCTGGCGTGGTTATATCACCTGAGGCTTCAATACGCGCCAATTGACGATATTCGTCTTTGTCATAATGCAAAACCATCGCGTTTTTCTTTAAGTCTGCCACCAGGGCGCTAATATCTTGTTTAGACTCAAGCTCTAGATCTACATTTAAAAATTGAATTTCCGACATTGTCTGCTTTTTACCCTCTTATAGTTTCATCGCAAACTTTAACGCAGTTTTACTTTTATACCAAATCAACTAAGCGCTAAACATGGCTTTATTAATAGAAAATACCTGTTTAAACGCCATTGGCACCTAATTTGCCTTATAAAACGGGTTAGGCTAGTTACGCTTAATTTTACCGTTTATGTATGAAAGTTATACACACTCTGTGTAATTAAACGCTTCAGGAGGACAATTATGGTAGATCATGGCCCGCAAATTAAAAACGACGATCAGTACGATGCGCTTCGAGATGAAGGCATGAGCAAACAAAAAGCCGCGCGCATTGCTAATAGCAATACTCATAAAACCGCTGTTAAAGGCGGCAAAGCCTCAAAGTATGAGCAGCGCACTAAAAAGCAGCTGTACAATAAAGCTAAAGAGCTCGGTATTAGTGGCCGCTCTAAAATGAGCAAACAAGGGCTAATAAATGCCTTACGTGAGCATTAAACACAGCCTCACTGATTTTTTACCGCTCCTTTTTATTATTTTTATAAAGTTAGAGTAAGCTTATGAATAACTGCGACAAAATGCCGCAGTAAAAGCATGGGCTGCTGTAATACACTAACGCTAAAAATAATAAGAAGCACAAAATGAAAAAACAACTATTTAAGCGCGCTCGAAAACTACATAAGTGGCTAGGCTATTTACTTGCCTTACAAATTTTAGCTTGGCTTTTAGGCGGCTTAGTAATGAGCGCGATACCACTTGAATACGTACACGGTAAGCACCTTGCTAAGCGCACACTTACAAACCCATTTACTCAAGCAGACTACCCCACATCACTCGATAATATTACTGCCCAAGTGCCTAACCCCACGCAAATAGTGTTTGAGCACTTTTTAACAACCCCGCTTATTACTGTTATTAATACTGACGAGCAGCAAAGCTTTAATGGTTTAACGGGGCGCCCTTTTCAGCCACCGACTAAAATACAAATTACCGCTAATGCACAAGCGCATTTACTCATCGACGCTAAGCCAATTAGCACAACACTTTTAAAACAAGGCACTCGAGAGGTGGGATACAAAACAAATGTGTGGCAAGTACAATTTAACGACACCTTTAATACCACGCTGTATTTAAATGCAATTAACGGTAAAGTTATCACCGTTCGCAGCACACTATGGCGCATATTTGACTTTTTTTGGATGCTACACATAATGGATTACGACGAGCGAGAAGATTTTAACAACCCGCTTCTCATCAGTTTTGCAGCCACCAGCGTACTATTTTGTTTATGCGGTATTATTTTATTAATACAAAACGTTAGGCTAAAAAAACTTACACGTGTTGGTCAATCAAAATAGGGTTGCCGTCTGGGTCGGTAATAATAAAACTTTTATCACCCACAGGTTCAACCTGGATATGAGCGTTTTGAAAATATTCGCTAAGCGCATCAACATCCTTAAACTCTGTAACGGTTTGTGCGTTTTGATCCCAGCCAGGATTGAAGGTCAGCATGTTTTTATCAAACATACCCGAGAACAAGCCAATTAAATGCTCACCGTTTTTCATCACTAGCCAGTTTTGCTCTATCTCACCTGCAAACTCGCTAAAGCCCAACTTTTCGTAAAACGCTTTTGAGGCTCTAATATCTTTAACTGTTAAACTTATTGAAAAAGCACCTAGCATAGTCATCTCCTCGCTATTTTTTATATCAGTATAGAGTGTACTAAGCATTGCGGATTAAAATTTGTTCAGGCTTTATCTTTTAGCAGCAAAACTTTAGACTAGCGCCTCCTGTAGTTCACGTATGTGATGGATATGCTTAAATTTATTTTGGCCTTTGTGGCTTGTTGTATTTGTTTTTCTGCATCGAGTGAAGAATTTACCCGTTTTTCAACGGCTAAAAGGCACTTAATTAAAACCCTACCCGAAAACGCCAAAAGCCTTTACTGCGGCTGCGACATTAAAAAACAAGGTAAAAAGCTAATCCCCGACCCTAGCAACTGTGGTTATATTCCACGTAATACGTTAACTTCCTCTGGCAAGGTTAATGTACGTGCACTGCGTATAGAGTGGGAGCATATAGTGCCGGCGTGGGAATTTGGTCACCAGTTACAATGCTGGCAAAACGGTGGTCGTAAAAACTGTCGCAAGGTCAGTGCTAAATTTAGAAAAATGGAAGCCGATATAAACAATTTAGCCCCTGCTATTGGCGAAATTAACGCAGATCGCTCTAACTATCGCTTTGGTATGCTTAGCGAAAACGCTACCCAATATGGCCGCTGCCAAGTAAAGGTTAACTTTAAACAACGCGTTGTAGAGCCTCCTTTTTATGCCCGTAAGCGCATTGCCGACACCTACGCCTATATGCAAAAAACATACGGCTTAAAAATATCAGACAAACAACAAAAACTATTTGATGCCTGGCAAAAACAAGCATTTGCAGATAAAAGCAGCGCAAGTAAGCTGTAGCACACCTAAGTGTATACACTCATTTACATAATTTAGGGGCGAATACGTTGAATAAATGAGCGGGTGTTGTAGTATTTTAAACAACTTATTTACAAAAAGTAGTTTTGTATGTTTAAAAATAATAAAGCAACACTCGCTATTATTGCTGCACTTTCAAGCCTAACGCTTGTGGGCTGTGGCGGTGGTAGCAGCATGAATGAAACGCCCGACCCAGTCGTCACCCCCCCTGCTAGTTCAGCCCCAACTTGGACGGCAGGTGTATTTGAGCCATCGGAGGAGTTAAAAAACTTTTGCGAAAACCCACGCACAGGTAACGATCCGTTTAATAATAATGAGCCTTACCCAGACCAAGCCGGTTCGGCCCTTTACGAAAAGCTTTGGCTTCGCTCGTGGAGCGACGAAACCTACCTTTGGTATGATGAAATAGCCGATAACGACCCTGAAAACTTTGCTACAGTGGCCGATTATTTTGCCCAACTAAAAACCGAAGAACTAACCGACTCTGGTGCTAAAAAAGATAATTTTCATTTTTCAGAGCCTTCTGAGGACTACTTTCAAGAAGCGCAATCAGGTGTAACCTCAGGCTATGGTATAAATTGGGCATTTATTGGCGACCCAGCTGATAGAATTTTACGTGTTGCCTATCTAGAAGACGACTCACCAGCAAGCCAAATTGGTTTTCAACGTGGCGATACTGTACTTGAAGTTGATGGCGTAAGCATTAATACCAGCACACAAGCAGGCGTAGATACCTTAAACGAAGGATTATTTAGCCCCACTAATGGCGACTCGCACACCATCGTTGTGCGCAGTAACGATGGCGCTGAAAAAACCTTTAACGTAACTGCCGGCAACATAGAGCAAACACCGGTACAAAACGTAAAAACCATTACCACTGCAAATGGCACTAGCGTAGGGTACATGCAGTTTAATAGCCATATAGGTATTGCCCAAGAAGGCTTAATTGCTGCCGTTAATAAATTTAAAACCGATAACGTAGAAGAGCTTGTTATCGACTTTAGATATAACGGAGGCGGTTTATTAGCGCTTTCTTCGCAGCTGGCTTACATGGTGGCGGGCAGCGCCAACATTCAAAACCGTATTTATTACCAAACTCAGCAAAACGATAAACAACCGGTAGAGTCGCCTTTTCCGTTTATAGATGAAGAAATTGATTACTCAACTTTTTTTAGCACTGGCGAAAGCCTCCCCGATTTAAACCTATCTAAGGTGTATGTGCTTAGTACATCGGGTACGTGTTCAGCCTCAGAAGCCTTTATTAATGGCTTAAAAGGCATTGACGCCGAGGTAGTGCTCATTGGCGACACAACCTGCGGTAAACCATACGGTTTTACCCCAACACATAACTGTGGCACCACCTATTACACCATTCAATTTAGCGGTATTAACAGTAAAGGGTTTGGTGAATATGCAGCAGGCTTTACGCCAACGCCTACACCACAGTTTGATGCTGATGTAAAAGGCTGTGTAGTCAGTGACGACTTTGATAATCAACTAGGCGATCCAAACGAAGGGATGCTCTCTACTGCGCTTTATCATATTGATAATAACGGCACGTGCCCTGTTAGCACCGCCTCTGCAAGTATTAAAACGCAAGTACAAAGCGCTGCTGGCGATAGCAAGCAGCTATTACCTTTAAACGCACCTAATAACGTTAACCGTGGCAATATGGATTTAACCTGGCCTACGTTAAATAAGGATAAGTAATGGCTAAACTACTGGCAATATTAACCTTATTATTTATTGGAGGCTGTAACAGTATGAGTAATGCCACTGCTAAGCCTGCACTACTTACCGAGGTAAACCCAGGCGTTATAGCCACGCTCCAGCAAGCGATTATAAAAGCAAAGGGCGGCACACTAGTTACACTGGCCGACACCGTTTTTACTAAACGCAGCGAGTTATTACTAAGCCATGGAAATAGTAAAGACTCTAATGGTATGCCCATAATGGGCGCGCATAATATCAAGCCAGAAAAGTTTGTTTTACAAATAATCGGCAAGCAGTGCGTGCTTTATTATCCTAAAAAAGATATGTTTATTGAGCTTAAAAACGTAAGTTGTAAAGCACAATAAAATACTATTAAAAAGGCACACAGCATTAATACTGTGTGCCTTTATCGTTTTTCACTTGGTTTATAAGTCTTGATGCGGACCAAACACTTCGTAATGAATATGCTCGTTTTTAACACCTAGTGCCAGTAACTGGCTTTTCACAAACGCCATAAACCCAGCGGGGCCACATAAGTAAAAATTACCATTTGTAAGAGGTAGCTGTGTTTTTATGGCAGTTAAGTCCATTAACCCTGTAAAATCAGCCCCTTCACTACTTTGATTAAACCACGTAATAGTTTGCAAGCTGTTATAAGCCGTACTTAATTCATTTAAATAGTGTGCAAACGAGTGCTGCTGCGTATTTTCGCACGCATGTAAATACATAATATTTTGCTTAGGGTTATCGCTTAATAGCGTTTCGAGCATCGCAAGCATTGGGGTTTGCCCTACACCTGCTGAAATAAGCACCGTAGGTTGAGTACTATTTCGTAAAAAGAAATCACCTGCAGGCGGGTATAGTTCAACTATGTCACCTTGAGCTAGTGAGTGTAAATAATTAGACACCATGCCAGGCTTTGGCTGTAGCTCTTTTTTAACGCTAATACGGTAGTTTTTACCATTGGCTTTTTGTGAAATAGAATACTGGCGAATTTCTTCATATTCAGCGCCCGCTGGTTTAACTTTAACCCCTAAATATTGGCCAGGTTTATGGGTAATCACCGCTTTGCCATCTATAGGCGTTAGTGTAAAGCTTGTTACGAGTGCTGATTCAACCTGTTTGTTGGTTATTTCAAATTGGCGCGTGCCCGCCCAACCACCGTGTTTATTTTTACTGTGCTCATATAAAGCCGCTTCTTCAGTAATACACATATCAGCAAGCAGTGCATATGCTTCACGCCAAGCGTATTCTACATCTGGCGTAAACTGCTCTGGTATTAGCTCTTTTAAGGTGCCAATTAAGTGAGCACCAACAATGGGGTAGTGCTCTGGTAAAATATTTAAACTGGTGTGCTTATGGTTAATGCGCGCTAATGCCTCTTTTAACACCGCTAAGTTATCAATGTTTTGAGCGTATGCAGCTAATGCGTTAAACAAAGCAAATTGCTGGCGCCCTGTATTTTGGTTGGTCATATTAAAAATATTTTTAAGCTCTGGGTTATGGCTAAATAGTCGCTTATAAAAATGATCGGTCACAACCGTGCCGGCTTGCGCTAATAACGGAACAGTGCTTTTAACAATCTCAATGGTTTTATCAGATAACATAATGTAGTCCTGTAGGTAAACTAACCACGGCGCCCATCAACACGACGGCGCGTTAATATAGGTGTGCAGTAAATTAAAAATAATAAAAAAGCCACTAACCACAGCAAGGCGCTGATCTGCCAAGCAAAGTGTGGCGCAATAATTAAGGGGAGTATGGAGCGAGTAATAGCTGCCACCAGCACAAGCGCAAAAGCAACAGATATATATTTAGGTGTATTAAGCGTACGCCCTGTATGCCCTAGCGATACACGGGTCATCATGGCTAAAATCATCATCCCTATTGTGCCAATAGTGATAAGGTGGAGCGCATCTTTGAAGGGGATTACGCTTGTGTAAAAGCTCAGTGTAATCATCATTAAGCCAACACCTAAAGCAAAATAAGAAAAATGCAAAGACCATAATAAAGGCACTTTTAGCACGTTTGCATGCCACCAAAGCTTTGCGCGAATTAAGTGAAGCACAGCCACTATTGCAACAATGAATGCAGGGCTAATTGAGCTTAAAAATAATTTACTGATAAAAAATAAAGTAATTGCCAATATTGATAAATACAGCAGTGCTTTATCAATATTAGGAGTGCGTACTTGCTCGCTAAGCGCTAAGCCTTTAGCTGTAAAAAAAGGAATAACCCGCCCTGCTACAATGCCGACCAGTAAACTGACAACCAGTACCGCAGTGTCAACCACAGCTAATGCAAGCTGCATGTTGTTATTTAAAACAAGGAGTAAATAAAGAGTATTAAGGGCGCACAGCACGCTTAAAATAACTAAAAACGGGTAATTATTTTTACTGCCTGCTGTTAATAGCATATTAGCCAGTGCCGTAATTGCCCCAAGCCACCATGCTAGCTGTAGCAAAGTAACAAGCCATAAATTAGCATTAGCAAAATCAGGCAGCTTTATAAAAAATGCTAAACGAGCACTTATCCATACAAAAGTAAGTAGCATAAGTGCTTTGCCATTTATACTTTCGACGCCTGTCCAAGTTTGTGCCGCCGTAAGTAAAAAACCGACTGCTACCACTCCTGCAAAGCCAAATAGCATTTCGTGCGCGTGCCAAAGTGTGGCTGGCATGGTTAAGTGCCAACTAGCATAGCCCTTTAAAATAAGTAGCCAATACCCTATCGAAAAAAATGCCAGCAAACCGCCTGCTAAAAAGTAGGGTCTAAATGCAAGCATCCATAACGGCCATTTTGTTACGTGATGAATATCTATGTGCGCTGGCATTGGCTCTGTTAAATTTAGTGGGCGCATTAGCGTACTTCCTGCCCTAAACCATGTTGAGCAACACAACGCAGCACATAACTAACTTTTAAAATAGCTGCCACTACAATCGTACTAATATGCGCTGATATTTGTACCTGCATCGAAAAGTGCTCTGCGTACGGGTAACTAATTAAAATGCTCACAACCATACAAATAGCGCTAAGCCCTAATACTGTATTAGCAGTAAATAATAGCGTTCTAAAAAATACGCCTAACTCAACCTGGTTGTTTGCATTATTTAGTGTAAGTGTGTTCATAACTACCTCAGTAACCATTAACGTTACTTAGCTATTACACATAGTGTGCCAATAAAATAAGACATTAATATTCAGCAAGTTAAATATAAACACTTTACAAATTGAGTCTTTATGACACACTCTAATTTAAATCATAAAAACACAAATAGGTCATTTTGACATGAACCAGCAATTCAACCTTACCCAAGTGGCTTTAGAGCTTGCCCAAAGCACGCTGCACGAGCACAGCTTTGATCAATTATTGGCAACGGTTGAACGTGTAATACCTAGCGATGCCAGTGCGTTACTTGTTGTGCAGGGCGAGCAACTTAAACCCTTAGCCATCAAAGGTCTGATGCCCGACAGCCTTGGTAGGCGCTTTAAAATAGGAGAGCACCCACGATTAGCGGCCATTTGTAGTGCAAGCCACGCATTACAGTTTGCACACGACTGCCCCCTGCCCGACCCATACGACGGCCTACTGCTGGCCAAAACGGGCGATATTCCTGTGCATGCCTGCTTAGGCTTACCCCTTTACGATAAAAACACTTTGCTAGGCGTGCTTACATTCGATAGCTTAAACGCAAATGCCTTTAGTAGTATTAGCGCAGATACACTCAGCACCTTACAAACACTGTGCAGTGCGCATTTTAAAACAGCCCTAGAACTTGCCCATTACAAACACCATGCACAGCATTCAAACGCCCTTGTGCAAGAGTTAACGCGTGATGCGCTTACTCGCGATGGCGGCGAAATTATTGGCCAAAGCCCTGTAATGCAAACGCTTAAAAATGAAATAAAACTCGTAGCGGCCTCTAATTTTAGTGTATTGGTGTTAGGAGAAACGGGCGTAGGAAAAGAGCTAGTAGCGCGTAATATTCACTTAAATTCTGCCCGAAAAGATCAACCGCTGATTCACTTAAATTGTGCCTCACTCCCCGAAAACCTTGCAGAGAGTGAGTTTTTTGGCCACGCCAAAGGCTCATTTACTGGCGCACAAAATGCCCGCCAAGGTAAGTTTCAGTTAGCTGATGGTGGCACGTTATTTTTAGACGAAATTGGCGAGCTACCATTGGCTATGCAAAGCAAACTATTACGGGTGTTGCAAAGTGGTGAAATACAAACAGTGGGAGAAGACACGCCAAAATATGTGGATGTAAGGGTAATAGCAGCCACTAATCGTGATTTAAAACATGAGGTAGCACAAGGCCGCTTTAGAGCCGATTTATATCACCGGCTAAGTGTTTACCCTATTACCGTGCCGCCACTTAATAAACGCGAGCACGACATAACTTTATTGGCTGGTTATTTTATTGAACAAACTGCCCGTAAATTAGGTATTAAACAATTAAAGCTAAGCACTGAAGCGCAAGTATTGCTCAACCAATACAGTTGGCCTGGTAATGTACGCGAGCTTGAGCATGTTATTAGCCGCAGCGCATTAAAAGCTAAACAAAGCCAGTGGCAAAACCCAATAATAACAATTACAAGCGAGCACTGCGATTTAGCCCAACAACCAAACAACAACGCGCACGTTAGCACGCCAATTACCGCCCACATTGCTCATCATCAACCCTTAAAACAGGCCGTTGAATCTTTGCAATTTACGGTTATTACCGAGCAATTAAAACAGCATAATTATAATTGGGCAGCTACTGCACGAACCCTTGAACTCGACAGAGCCAACCTAGTTAGGCTTGCCAAACGCTTAGGCATTAAAGTTAAAAAAACTATTTAACGTGTGGCATGTTACTAAAGTAGGTTTTTAATAAGCCTGCAAAAGCTTGTACTTTCGCGGTGCGGTGTACTAAATGGTGAGTAACCAACCAAGAGTCAAACTCCCAATGTAATTTGTCGTGCAATATAGGCACTACGTCGGGGTTATTTTCTATCGAGCTTTGGTGCAACCCCCCTATGCCTAAGCCTTTAATAACCGCGCGCGCCGCTTCTGAGGTTTCTGATACTCTTAATTTAATTTGCGACTGAGGAATAAACTCATCAACCCAGCTAAAGTACGGTACACGCGCATTAAATCCCGCAATACCCGATATAAAATTATGCTGCTTTAAGTCTTCTAAGGTTTTTGGCATGCCGTGTTTAGCAATATAACGTTTGTGGGCATAGAGGCCGGCCGATAGCTTAGCTAAGTGCTGCGCTATATAGTCGCCTTCATCAGGTTTGGGGCCTACACGTATTGCTATATGAGCTTGTCCGTGGTCAAGCCTTAGGCGCTTTTGCTCTAAAATAACTTCTAGCTGCACTTGCGGATGCAATGTTTGAAATTGCTCACACACGTTGCTTAGCATATCCATAAAACCACTTACGGTAGTCAGTAACAAGCTCCCTCTGAGCTCACTATCGGCTGCGGCAATGGCATTATGTAAACCTTCGAGTGAGTTATCTATTGCTTGTGCGGTTTCAAATAATTTTGCCCCGCTTTCGGTTACTTTATATCCGCGCGCATGGCGATGAAATAACCGTACATTTAAGTTTTTCTCTAAGTTATTTATGCGTCTCAACACTGTGCTATGGTGCACACTTAGTGCCTCTGCTGCGGCGGTCAAAGTACCTAGCCTTGCCACTTCAAAGGCAACTTTTACGTCTTGCCAGTCGTCAAATTTTATTGCCACGCTACCCGCCTTCTACTTATGTGCATATACGCACATAAGTGTTGCGTTTATTCGGGTTTTCTACAAGCAAAAATTTGCTACATTAGTGTCATACCCAACCAATAAAAGGTCTTAATTATGTCAGCACCAAAAATTATCGCGCTCGCGGGTAGCCTGCGTAAAGATAGCTTTAACCAAAAACTCATTAACGAAGCAGCTCGTTTTGCTCTGCAAACCGGTGCTGAAGTGGAAGTAATTACACTCGCTGAGTTAAATTTGCCATTATTTAGCGAAGACATTGAAGCGCAAGGCACACCCACCGATGCCCAACTATTGAAAGATAAACTGCGTAATGCTGATGGTATTTTACTAGCAAGCCCAGAGTACAACGGCTCAATTACTGCTGCACTTAAAAATGCAATTGATTGGGCATCGCGAACTGAGCAAGGCGCAGTACCCGCATTTCGCAACAAAGTAGTGGCGTTATTTGCTACATCACCGGGTGGTTTAGGTGGTTTGCGCGGCCTAAACCATGTACGCGATATTTTAAGCGGGATTGGCTCGTTAGTACTTGCCGACCAGCTCGCTATCCCATCAGCATTTACTGTATTTGACGAAGATGGAAAAATTAGCGACCCAACCACAGCAGAAAAAGTTAGCGTATTAACGCAGCAGCTCGTTTCTGTTGCTAGTAAATTAAGCTAATTTTTACGATTGTGTCGCTGCTAATTTAGCAGCGATAAAATCGGTGTGCGCTACATATAAAAGCCCAGCCACTTTGCGTATTACATACTCTTCTTGAGGGTCTATCTCTCCATCGGCATACGCCAATCGCCATAATAGCTCAATTATTTCAATGCGCTGCGCCGCACTGCAGTGATCGTTAATCTGCTTAGAAAATTGAAAGTAATCAATAGCCCCATCTAAGCTACCAGCGGCATTCGTGGTGAGCTCATCAACTTCCGATTCTGTTAAATTAAAGTATTTTTTTAAGGTTACAGTCAGGGTGTGTTGTTCATTATGGTCGAGCTTAGAATCAGCACGCATTACTTCAATAAGCAGCGCAGCAACCGCTGTTTTTAGATCATGCTGCTCTATGCTTGGCTGTTGCTCGTCAAAAGCGGCAAACAGTTGTTTTATTTGTTTGAACATCACATATTCTCTTTTTGGGTGTTAGACTTAACTTAAATACATCGCACTTAATGCTTTATTAATGGGTATTAAGTTCGCAAATTAAAGGATACATTTTTATGAAAGGCTTATACACACCGCATTTAGTTGTTGGCGCTGCATTGCTAGCCTTTTCTGGTATAGGGAGCGCCTTTGCAGAAGTGGGCGAAAAAGAAAAGTCATACGACTTTGATAACAAAGTACATTACTACCAAACCAAAATTGGTGAAGACAACTATAAAATAGAAATACAATCAGACGATTACAAACACTTTGCTAATCAAAGTATGTTTTTACTGCGCCACGCAGACAGATTATGCCGCGGCAGAACCTTTATGTTAAAAGTGCTTGAAGGCGTGCAAGAGTACGAACGTTTTCCTACTAAACCACGCGCTTATCAACCACCATTAAACGTTTTACTACAATGTGACGCACCCGAGAAAAAAGAAAAATAGTTTATTTTTCGTAGCCCCACGGCGCTGCTGGTGGAGTAATTGGTTTAGTTAAATCAAAGTCCACCTTAAACTCGCGCCCTTGGCGAATTAACCGATACGTAAAAACCTCAGGATAAATATACATTTGCCATGTATTACCTGCCGACTGCGCTATCCCTTGTGCTACAAATAACTCTTTAGAATATTGGTCGGCCGGGAAAGACTGCATTTGTGCAAAACCCGCATCAAGGGTATGACCGCCATACATAGTTGAAACATCGTCGCTGCCATCTTCATGGCGATGATCGTGCTTTAAGCTCAAACCACTGCCCGTTTTAGTAATGATCCATGTACGCGATGCATCATCTCCCACATGAAATGGTACTTGCAGCTCGCTATCAGTACATTTACGAACATGCATGATTAGTTTTTTATTCTCAAATGAGCTTGGGCCTTTTGCGTTATCTACGCTTACTTTGCCCTCAAACGCTTTACCACAATGCGCAGCTATATTATTAAAAAATGCATCGTGTGTTGGTATAGATACCAAAGGCGCAGGGCGCGCAATAGCCGCTGATGAGGCAAGTAATAACGTTGCTGCCGTTAATAATTTCATAAAGTACTCTTATAATAGTTTTTTCATACCATAGCGGTTTAAGTTAATAATGGGAAATAGCTGCGACAAGTGGCTTTTCTGCTCTGTTTTTCATTAATGTTAAAAGTGAATAATGGAAGTCTTGAAAAATCACCTCACCCCATATTCGCGAATAAACACCAAAATTTGTATTATCTTGCACAGTCGTTTTTAAAGTTAAAATAGTATTGCCGCTTTTATCTTCACTTAACGCATACCCACCATAAAGAGGTGAAAAGTATTCGCCGCCTAGTTTTACGTGTTTATCGAGTGCGTCATCGGGAATAGCATCAGGGTCTATCTCAAATCTATAAAGCATCTGTTTATTTGGCTGCCAATCCGTAATCACTTCTTTAAATGCAACTCCTTTTTGCCATTTACTGGTTCTAACAGCCCCGACCCCCGTAGCATTCATATCTGCCTCTAAAGGTTTAGGTACACCTATTAATTGGGTAAGCGAAAATGGCAATTCTTGTGGCTCTATGGTGCTTACATTTGCAAGCTGCTGCCACACACGGTTTATAGGCGCTTCAATAACTATAGAGTTGGTGACTTCATACGTTTTTGATAAGTGTAAATAATTTACCTCAATAGGTGAGAGCAATACAGGAAGCAAAGCTATTGAAAGTAAAGGCCTGTTAGCGTTTTTTGTTTGACGGTTTTTAATAAAGCCTGCCAGTAAACCACCCATACTTGCAAAGAGCATAAAGGCAGGCAAAGCCATTGCCACACAAATACTGCCTTCCAGTAGTGTAATAACGCTTACAAGTAAAAAAACAAAAATTGGCTGCCAAGCAATTGTCACCATTTGCCTTTTAGTTAATGTATTTGAGCTTTTAAATTCAAAATGAATACGAATATAGCCAATTGCAACGGGTACTAAAAACATAAATGAAATAGATACAAGGCTACTTAAATTATAAGTATCAAGCAGCTCTACAAACAGCCGCATAAATATGCCGTAAAGCGTACCAAGTAGAATACCAATTGATTTAGGAGATTGAATTTGCATTGTATTTCTTATTATTTGAGTAACCATTGAACCTAGCAGATGCGCTATTTCAGTTCAATTAAAATACATAAACCACTACTTAGACTAAAGGATAACAGCCTTGTTTTTACAATGTTTCACCAAATTAGAACACATAAAAAAACAAATCAACACACTGATTTTAAACAAAATATACTTTACATTTAAGAATGCCTACACACTGAATTAGCATAAAATAAAGCCATACACGACCTTTTGCCTATACATTCCTAAGTAAAAGCTGATCTACTCTGCTTGTTCACTATTCATTTGCTTTAACAAAAGCCGTATTAATAAATAAGCAACGAGTAACAGGAGGGACTATGTCAGTAACCCCAAAGGGTAACGAGCCAGAAAAAACAAGCGCATCCCACGTAGATGATGCCAACAGCTATCAAAAAAAGCATAAAGCTAGTTCAGAGTTTAATACCCGCGACGAATACCTAGAGCACGAGCTGCAAATTATGCAGCCTAAACGCTGGCGGCCTAATTTACCCTTTAGAGACTACCGCTTTGAATTTGAAGACACGATTCCTGCCATGGCGGGCACCATTGGTAAAGTCGTTATGGTGGGTGCTATTGCAGCTACATTTGCAGCGCCACTGGGTTTAAGTGATGCGTTTGTGTTAGAAAACGTACGCTATGAATTACTGATTGTTTCTATTTTTATTATTTTGTTTTCAGGCTTTATTTTACCTACCGCTAACTTAGCAGGTACTCATGGGCCACTTATTCCTCTTATTCCTATTGTGGTTGCCGCTGGCGGCCACCCTATGGCGTTTGGCTTACTGATTGGTGCCTTTGGCTTTATTTTAGCCATAACCAAAGGAGGGAGCTTGCTGGCACGCTTAACGAGTAAAGGCGTGTGCGGGGGCTTACTTATATATTTAGGCTTTATTGGCACAATTTCGCAGGTTAAAAAGCTGTTTGCATGGGCTGAGGCCATTGATATGGCGCACATTGCATTTATTGTTATTTTGGCGACCATTTTATTATATGCGTTACTTGAGCACTTTAAAAAGCGCTGGTTAGCTGTGCCGCTTAGCTGCCTTATTGGCGGTGTGGTTGCATTTGCACTCGGTGCGCCGTTTGAATTTAATACCGCGCCGGGCTTACCAAATATGAACCCAGCTTATTGGTGGGGCGAAAACACAGGCTGGATGCTTGGCTTACCTACGCTTGAAAGTTTTGTGGTTGTGCTGCCGTTTGCGGTATTGGCTGTGGCTATGTGGTCACCGGATTTTTTAGGACATCAAGTATTTCAAAAAATTAGTTACCCGCAACGCACTGAAAAAGTTCAAATGAACATAGACGACACCATGCTAAGCGCATCGGTTAGACAAACCTTTGGCTCGCTGGCCGGTGGTGCTAACTTTACCTCATCGTGGGGGACTTACATTGTCCCTGCCGCTATTGCTAAACGCCCTATCCCGGCGGGCGCCATTTTAACAGCCGTATTTTGTATTATTGCGGGTTTATGGGGCTACCCAATGGATTTAGCCATTTGGCAACCTGTGCTGTGTGTTGCGCTTATTGTAGGTGTGTTTATTCCGCTGCTTGAGGCAGGTATGGAAATGACACGCGAAGGTAAAACAACGCAATCGGCCGCTATTGTTGTGTTTGCCTCAAGCTTGGTTAACCCTGCTTTTGGTTGGTCACTGACTATGCTGCTTGATAACTTAGGCTTAATTGGCTGTAAAGAGCGCAGTGCTAATTTAACTAAAATGAGCCGCTGGGTTATTCCGCTAATTATGTTTGTTATTTTAACTACCGTTATGGCTATTGTTGGTATGCTGCCAGGCATACCTGCGCTAATGGCTGATTTTAGACATTAATAATTTGAAGAGTTAAACATAAAAAAGCGCGGCTTATATACTCAGCCGCGCTTTGTTTTCATATGTAATTAATTGCTTTTCGTTACTGCCAAGGGCGCTCAGCAGCAAGTTGTTTTTCAAACGCATCAATTTGTGGATTTAGCGTTTCGGTCACACCAATAAAATCTAAGCCACTTAATAAACGCTCTTTTACGTCTTTACGAATATCAAAGCTAATTGGCGCAAACTTATCGCTTGTTAGTGTTTGGTTTTCAAGATCGATTTGAATGTTTATATCGTCGTGTTGCTCACTAAGTACAAACAATTGCTCAAGCGTATCAGCGGGTAGCGCAATGGCTAACATTTGGTTGTTGCCACAGTTATTAAAGAAAATATCAGCAAAGCTTTCCGCTAAAATTACTTCAAAACCATATTGCTTAAGCGCCCACGGTGCATGCTCGCGTGATGAGCCACAACCAAAGTTGTCGCGGGTTAATAATATTTGCGCGCCTTGGTAGCATGGGCGGTTTAAAATAAAATCAGGATTTGGTTCGCCGTTTTCTAGGTAACGCCAATCGTAAAACAGTGCTGCATCAAAACCATCACGGCTGGTTGATGTTAAAAACTGCTTAGGAATAATTTGGTCTGTATCTACATTGTTTTTATCAAGTGGGGCCATTAAGCCACTAAAAAATACGCTCATTAGGCTTCTCCTCTTATATCAACAAAGTGACCATGTATTGCAGCAGCGGCTGCCATTGCTGGGCTTACTAAGTGCGTACGCCCGCCACGGCCTTGGCGCCCTTCAAAGTTACGGTTAGACGTAGATGCACAGCGTTTGCCCGCTTCTAAGCGGTCGTCGTTCATTGCTAAACACATTGAACAGCCCGGCTCGCGCCACTCAAAACCTGCCGCTTTAAAAATATCGGCTAAGCCTTCGTCTTCGGCTTGCTTTTTAACAAGACCAGAGCCTGGTACGATAAGTGCTTCAATGCCAGCTACAACCTGCTTACCTTCAACAATTTTCGCCGCTGCACGTAAATCTTCAATACGGCTATTAGTACACGAACCAATAAAGACTGTATCTACTTTTGCGCTTGATAATTTATCGCCGGCTTTTAAGTCCATGTATCTAAGTGCGCTGCGTATAGCATCGGCTTTAATTAAATCTGGTTCTTGGTCAGGATCTGGTATGCATTCATCAACGCCAATTACTTGCTCTGGGCTTGTACCCCACGTAATTTGCGGCTGAATGTCGTCAGCTTCAAGCTCAACACTCAAGTCAAACTCTGCGCCTTCATCTGATTTTAAGGTTTCCCAGTATTCAACTGCAGCGTCAAAGTCAGCGCCTTTAGGTGCAAATGGGCGACCTTTTAAGTAATCATACGTGATTTGATCTGGTGCTATTAAACCTGCTTTTGCACCCATTTCTATACTCATGTTACATAGCGTCATACGGGCTTCCATTGAAAGTGCTTCAATGCCTTCACCACAAAATTCAGCAACATAACCTGTACCGCCAGCTGTACCTAACTTACCAATAACCGCCATAATTAAATCTTTAGAGGTTACAGTTGGGCGAAGCACACCGTTAATTTGAATTTTTAACGATTTTGCCTTTTTTTGCTGTAGCGTTTGCGTTGCTAATACATGCTCAACCTCAGAAGTACCAATACCGTGCGCTAATGCGCCAAACGCGCCATGCGTAGAGGTATGGCTATCACCACA
This sequence comes from Pseudoalteromonas sp. 2CM41L, assembly GCF_023161905.1. Classification (NCBI taxonomy): domain Bacteria; kingdom Pseudomonadati; phylum Pseudomonadota; class Gammaproteobacteria; order Alteromonadales; family Pseudoalteromonadaceae; genus Pseudoalteromonas; species Pseudoalteromonas sp. 2CM41L. The sequence continues at coordinate 17,191 of NZ_JALNTN010000013.1, read as the reverse complement.
TACAATGGTAGTGCCAGGCAAGGTAATACCTTGTTCGGGCCCCATTACATGCACTATGCCTTGGTTAATTGAGTTTAAATCGTAAAGTACAATGCCAAACTCTTTACAGTTAGCATCAAGTGCCATTAACTGGTTTTTAGATACTTCGCTTGCTGCATCAAGTGATCGGCTTTTAGTCGATACGTTATGATCCATTGTTGCAAAGGTTTTTTCTGGGCAACGTACCGTACGGTTTTTTTCACGTAGGCCTGCAAAAGCCTGTGGTGATGTCACCTCGTGTACTAAATGACGGTCAATATAAAGTAAATCAGTTTGCTCGTTTATGCTGGCAACGGTATGTGCTTGCCAAATTTTGTCGTATAACGTTTGGGCCACTTGCTAATTCCCTACTTTGTTAAGTCGCAGCATAACGGTGCTGCGATTTATATATTAAATACGTGAAACGATGGCAGCTGCCACATCGCTTGTGCTGTATCCACCTTGTGGGTAGATATCTGGCGTGCCAACGCCTGCTTCTACGGCTTCGGCTACGGCTTTTTCAATAGTGCGCGCTGCTTCGTCTTGGCCTAATGAGTAACGTAGCATAAGTGCAGCACTTAAAATTTGCGCAATCGGGTTTGCAACCCCTTTGCCAGCAATATCTGGCGCTGACCCACCGGCTGGTTCGTATAAACCAAAGCCCGATTGATTCAAGCTGGCCGATGGTAATAAGCCCATTGAGCCTGTGATCATCGCACACTCATCTGACAAAATATCACCAAATAAGTTATCGCAAAGTAGCACGTCAAACTGGCTAGGCTGTTTAACTAATTGCATAGCTGCGTTATCTACGTATATGTAATCTAGGCTTACTTCTGGGTAGTCTTTGCTTACTTCGGTAACTACTTCACGCCATAATACGCTTGATGCAAGCACGTTTGCTTTATCAACCGACGTTACATGGTTACTACGTAATTTTGCTGCCTCAAAGGCAAAGCGGGCAATGCGTTCAATTTCTTTACGCGAGTAAGTTTGTGTATCAAATGCGGCTTCTTCAGCGCCTTCGCCGCTTCGGCCTTTTTCACCAAAGTAAATGCCGCCAGTAAGTTCGCGTACACATAAAATATCAAAGCCTTTTTCGCTAATATCTGCACGTAATGGCGATGCTGCGCTAAGCGCTGGTAAAAGCTGTGCTGGGCGTAAGTTACAAAACAAACCAAAGTGCTTACGAAGCGGTAAAAGCGATGCACGCTCAGGTTGCTCATTAGGTGGTAGGTTTTCCCATTTTGGGCCACCTACCGAGCCAAATAAAATGGCATCGGCGTTTTCACACGCACTTAGCGTTTTTGGTGGTAATGCTTCACCAAATTCGTCAATAGCTGCGCCACCAATAGCATGATGCTGACGGTTCAGGGTAAAACCAAACTTATTGCTTACAGCATCAAGTACTTGCTCTGCTGCTGCCATTACTTCTGGGCCAATACCGTCGCCTGCTAATACGGCAACGCTGTAGTTTGTTTTACTCATCCTGCTTTCCTTTGTTGTTTTAAATCAGACACTTTTTGTGCACGATAAATTAAGTTGTAAACACGGATCATGGCGCGTACCGACGCCTCTACCACATCCGCAGCAATACCCGCACCGTGATAAGGACGGCCATCGTATTTAGCAATAATGTTTACTTGACCAAGCGAACTTGCGCCTTGGCCAGTGGCTTCTAAATTGTATTCAATCATTTCAACGCTCATACCAGTTAAGCGCTCAATAGCCGCAAATGAGGCTTCAACAGGGCCATTACCTGTAGCAGCTTCTTGTTTTGCTTCGCCATCAATTAACATCCCAATGGTAGAGCTGGCTACCGACTGTGAGTTAGACGCTGAGTTTACAAACTCTAATTGGTATTTTTCGTCTTTGTCGTTAATTTGATTAAAGTAAATCATGGCTTCAAGGTCGTAATCATATACGGTACCTTTTTGGTCAGCTAACGCTAAAAAGCTCTCATATAAGCTGTCCATATCGTAGTCAGCTTTTTGATAACCTAACTCTTCTAAGCGGTGCTCAATAACATGACGGCCCGAACGAGAGGTCATATTTAATTGGTTATTTGGCACACCGACGCTTTCTGGCGACATAATCTCATAAGTATTTTGCGCTTTTAATACGCCATCTTGGTGAATGCCCGAGCTATGTGCAAAGGCGTTTTCGCCCACAATGGCTTTATTTGGTTGTACCGGCATATTGCATATTTTTGCCACTTGGCGAGATGCGCGATAAATTTCTTCGCTTTTAATATCGGTGTGTACGTTTAAGTGGTCTTTGCGCATTTTCATGATCATCGCCACTTCTTCAAGCGAGCAGTTACCCGCACGCTCACCAATACCATTTATTGTACACTCAATTTGGCGAGCACCTGCTTGTACCGCGGCTACCGAGTTAGCTACAGCTAAACCTAAATCGTTATGACAATGTACACTTAAACGCGCTTTATCTATATTCGGCACGTTATTCATTAAATGGCGGATCATTGCGGCGTATTCGTCTGGCGTTACAAAGCCAACGGTATCAGGTAAATTAATAGTAGAGGCACCGGCGTTAATTGCCTGCTCAACAATTTTACATAAATCCCAGTGCGGCGTACGCCCGGCATCTTCACACGAAAACTCAACATCATCAGTGTAGTTACGCGCTAATTTAATTGATTTAACCGCCATGGCCGTTGCATCGTCTAGGCTCATACGTAATTTGTGTTCAAGGTGCAAAGGGCTTGTGGCAATAAAAGTATGAATACGGCTTTGCTGTGCTGTGCGAAGTGCCTCACCACAGGCTTCAATGTCTTTTGCTACTGAACGTGCTAAACCACAAATAATTGGGCCTTTAACTTCGGTTGCTATACGTTGCACCGAGCGAAAATCAGCGGGGCTCGAAACCGGAAAACCCACTTCCATCACATCCACGTTCAAGCGGCTAATAGTATGCGCTAGCTGAATTTTATCGTCTTCTGTAAGGCTTGCTTTAAGTGCCTGCTCGCCATCACGTAAGGTGGTATCAAAAATCCATACTTTATCTTTGTCTTGCATAACTGCCCCTCATTCCTCTGTTACCCAAATTTCAATTTATCCCAGCCGCGAGATAATAAAAAACCCCGCAATTGCGGGGTTTTTAGTGTTTAACTCGATGCAAACACACTAATCCCCGCTCACTGACCATAGCAGTAAGAGGTTAAGTTTTAGTGTAATTAAACGAATATTTTGCATCTTGTTTCTTGTGTGTGTGTTCAGTGAGGCCTATTTTTAACATTACAAAGCAGTTGGTGCAAGCATAAATATTCCAAACAAAGGAATAAAAACCCCACATTAAAGAAATTTATATACCTTAAAATAGCATATTCAGGTTTTATAAATCACACAGCTACACTTTTTAGCTTAAATTAATGTGTTGAGTAAACTTGCGTGCTTAGATTAACTTATTGCTAATTTTTTAAGCTAAACCTGATTATTTGTTTCACGAATATAATTACCTGCACCGCGGGTAATATAACGTAGCTGCCAAATAACCCGCTCAATGAGTTCTTCGCGTTGTTGACCTTCTATATCAAGTGCTTCAGCGCCGGCATTAAATACCAGTGTTACCATGGCTTCGGCCTGAATATAAGCATGGATTGAATCGCACTTGGTTTCGCTTTCTAAATAATGCGCAAGCTCTAAAATAAAGTGTTTTACCTCACGCGCTACGGCGGCTCTAAAGGCTTTTGAGGTGCCAGAACGTTCTCGCAGCAGTAATCTAAATTGGTTGCTTGAGTTATCAATAAACTCCATAAAGGTAACAACCGAAGTATTTATTACGCTGCCGCCACTGGCTATACGTCTGCGGGCTTGGCGCATAAGCTGGCGAAGGGTTAAGCCTGCTTCGTCGACCATGGTTAAACCTAGCTCGTTCATATCTTTAAAGTGGCGATAAAAAGAGGTGGGGGCAATACCTGCTTCGCGGGCAACTTCGCGTAAGCTTAAATTAGAAAAACTATGATCAGCACTAAGCTGATTAAATGCCGCCTCAATTAAGGCTTGTCGTGTTTTTTGTTTCTGTTGTGCTCTAACACCCGACATCCACAGCTCCCTGAGTAATTTTATATGAAGTTTTAATGATAATTAGCCGAATTGTCTAGTCTAATACTTGACGCCAAGAGATTGAAACACTATTTTAGCTTACAGTTGTACGCTGAGAGTAAAAACGATGAATAAACCACCGATTATTTGGACAAACGTCCTATTTTTTAGCCTAACCTTTTTGGCGGCTGTCACACTTGTACCTTGGTACGGCATTAGTTACGGATTTACCAGCGCGCATTGGATTGCATTTGTAGGCTGTATGTTTTACGCAGGCCTATCTATTACTGCCGGATACCACCGATTATGGGCGCATAAAGCCTATAACGTACACCCTGCAATAGAATTTATTTTTGCCCTTGGTGGCGCATTTGCTTTGCAAAACAGTGCGTTGCACTGGAGTAGCGATCATCGTATACACCACGGCCAAGTAGATGACCCAGTAAAAGACCCTTACGCCGCAACTAACGGTTTTTGGTACAGCCATATTGGCTGGATGCTACGTGATTACCAAGGCGACAGTTATAACGATTACAGTAATTGTCGCGATTTACAGCGCAATAAAATTGTTATGTGGCAGCATAAACACTACTTAAAGCTTGTTATAGCCATGAATGTCGGTTTACCGCTTGTGCTTGGTTTATTAGTAGGCGATGTGTGGGGTATGCTACTACTTGCAGGTTTATTGCGCTTAGTATTGAGCCAGCACTTTACCTTTTTCATTAATTCATTGGCTCATATTTGGGGCTCACGCCCATACACTGAGAAAAACACTGCGCGCGATAATGGCTTTTTAGCGTTATTTACTTATGGCGAGGGTTACCATAACTTTCACCATATTTTTGCAAGCGATTACCGTAACGGTATTAAGTGGTTTCATTACGACCCAACTAAATGGATGATTCGCTCTTTAGCAGCGCTCGGTTTAGCCAGTAAATTAAAGCGCACCCCGGTTGAGCGCATAGAAAAAGCCAAAGCCGAAACGCTAATGAGTAAAACGCAAACGCGCCTTTCAAAATTGCCTTTAGCGCAAGATAAGCTTACATTATTACAACAAGAGTACGATTTACTGCTGAAAAAGCTGCAAAATTACTGTTCACTACAAAAACAAGTGTTAGAAGCTAAAAAAAATAACATGGCAAAGCAGTGTGAACAATCAGCATTAATGACACAATACCATGAGCTGGAAGCCGCCTGGGAAAATCAAAAACAGGCATGGCTAGCACTTAATGCGAGGTTATTAAAAGCCTCTTTTAATTAATTTAGGAGTGGCTGTGGCCAAACAACCAGAACAAAAAAAAGCACCCGTAGTTTACCAATATGACGCAATAATTATTGGTACGGGCCCTGGCGGTGAAGGCACCGCCATGAACCTATCTAAAAACGATAAAAAAGTAGCGGTTATTGAGCGCCAACAAGCGGTTGGCGGTGGCTGTGTACATTGGGGAACAATTCCTTCAAAAGCATTACGCCACTCGGTTAGCCGCTATATTGAATACAAAGCAAACCCACTTTTTAATGTTGGCGAGCGCCCTAGCCGCTTAACGTTTCCTGATATTTTAAGTCATGCAAGTTCTGTTATTTCTAAGCAGTCAAACTTACGTAGCAGCTTTTACGACCGTAACCGCATTCATATGTACCAAGGCGATGCGAGCTTTGTAGATAAACACACGGTTGAAATTAAGCGCCTTGATGGCTCAGCAGAGCGTATTACCGCTAAAACCATTGTAATTGCTACTGGCTCACGCCCATACCGCCCACCTGAGGTCGACTTTAGCCATTCACGTATTTACGACAGCGATACTATTTTAGGCCTAGAGCACGACCCACAACGTGTACTTATATACGGTGCGGGTGTTATTGGCTGTGAATACGCTTCAATCTTTAAAGGCTTAGGTGCTAAGGTAGATTTAGTAAACACGCGCGACCGCTTATTAGCCTTTATGGATGCAGAAATTTCTGATGCGCTTAGCTACCACTTTTGGAATAGCGGTATTGTTATTCGTCATAACGAAGAGTTTGACCGTATAGAAACACGCTCAGATTGCGTTGTAATGCATTTAAAATCGGGCAAGCGTGTAAAAGCCGACTGTATTTTATTTGCTAACGGGCGCACAGGTAATACCGATACGCTAAACCTTGAAGCTATTGGTTTAAAAGCCGATGGTCGAGGCCAGCTTAAAGTCAACGAAATGTACCAAACTGAGGTAGACAACGTTTACGCAGTAGGTGATGTAATTGGCTACCCAAGCTTAGCGAGTGCTGCATTTGATCAAGGCCGTATAGCTGCCGATGCTATTGCCTGCGGTAATTGCGAAGATAAGCTAATTATAGATATACCGGCCGGTATTTATACCATTCCTGAAATGAGTTCGGTAGGTAAAACAGAGCAACAGCTAACCGCTGCAAAAGTACCGTATGAAGTTGGTCGTGCTCAGTTTAAGCACTTAGCTCGTGCGCAAATTGCGGGTACAGAAGTTGGTAGTTTAAAAATATTGTTTCACAGTGAAACAAAAGAAGTACTTGGCGTGCATTGCTTTGGTGAGCGTGCCTCAGAAATTGTTCACATTGGCCAAGCCATTATGGAACAAAAAGGGGCAGGCAACACTGTTGACTACTTTGTAAATACCACATTTAACTACCCAACGATGGCAGAAGCCTACCGTGTTGCGGCGTTAAATGGATTAAATAGGTTATTTACTTAACCCGATTACTACACAGCAAAAAGCCCGCTAATTAGCGGGCTTTTTAATAGCTATTAATACTACGGTTGTTATTTGTGGTATTGCGCGCTTAGCTCATGTACTGCATTAATAAATACACCGGCGTTTTCTGGGTCTACATCTGGTGTAATACCGTGGCCTAAGTTAAATACGTGGCCATCACCTGTGCCAAAGTCTTCTAAAATAGTGCCTACTTCTTGGCGGATACGATCAGGCGTACCGTGAAGCATTGACGGGTCCATATTACCTTGCAATGCAACTTTATCGCCTACACGACGTTTAGCGTCGCCAATATTAATAGTCCAATCAAGACCTACTGCATCACAGCCTGTTGCTGCAATTGCTTCAATCCACTGGCCACCATTTTTGGTAAATAGCGTTACCGGCACTTTACGACCGTCGTATTCGCGAATTAAACCATCAACAATTTTATGCATGTATTGCAGTGAGAATTCGTTGTAATCGCGCGGGCTTAATACGCCGCCCCACGAGTCAAATACCATTAACGATTGCGCACCGGCTTTTACTTGCGCGTTTAAGTAATCAATGACTGAATCAGCTAATTTATCTAGTAATAAATGTAGTGTTTGCGGCTCTGCAAACGCCATTTTTTTAATTTTACCAAATACTTTACTGCTTCCACCTTCAACCATGTAAGTTGCTAGTGTCCACGGTGAACCCGAAAAGCCAATTAGTGGCACTTCGCCTTTAAGTTCACGGCGAATAGTACTTACTGCGTTCATTACATAGCCAAGCTCGTCAGTTGGGTCTAGCTTAGGAATCTTTTTAACATCAGCAAGTGACGAAATAGGGTTTTCAAATTTAGGGCCTTCACCGGTTTCAAAGTACAAACCTAAACCCATAGCATCGGGAATAGTTAAAATGTCACTAAATAAAATAGCAGCATCTAACGGGTAACGGCGAAGGGGTTGTAGTGTTACTTCACATGCAAGCTCAGCATTACGGCACAGGCTCATAAAATCGCCCGCTTGTGCACGTGTAGCACGGTACTCTGGTAAATAGCGTCCTGCTTGGCGCATCATCCATACCGGTGTTACATCAACGGGTTGTTTTGCAAGTGCACGTAAATAACGGTCGTTTTTTAATTCGCTCATAGCGTAAATAATCCTGAGGCTTATAGAAATTGTTCAAGATTGTACCACCATATTCTCCGGCTCTCTATCGCTAAGCTCTTAAAACATGTGTTACAGCTAACAGAACCTAGTTTGTTGCTTATTTAGTCACATTTGAGTGTTAAATAACCAAAAAGAACTAACAATAAAAACTTTTTGTTAATATGTTTGCAACATAACAAAAACCTTGGTATTGTTTGTCCCGCGTTAACAAGAACAATAATAAAAATCTTAAACAACAATAACAAAAATATTTATAATAAAAATAACAAAAATCTTCTATAACAATAAGAAAGCTTGTATTAACAGGCCAAAACAAGAAATTAAGCCACCTTAACCGGTGGTTTTTTCTTGCCTGCAATAAAATGATAATTTACCTACAATAAATACACACATGCACCAGCTCATACCTTTTACTTGTTGATATACACTTAAATAAAATATATCTTGATGTATAAGAAAATTTAAATTTAACCATAAAAGTGACCCAGCTTAGGAGAACAGTAATGCTGACGCGCGTAGAGAAAGCTCAACAAAAATGGGGTGGTAGCCATACTGTCATTGATAAATGGTTAAACGAGCGCCAAGAGTTAATTGTACTTTATTGTAAAATGGCTGGGTTTTCGCCATACGACAAAAAAGATCACGCCTTACCAGAGCCAGAACAAATTCAATCATTTTGCCAAATTTTAATGGATTACTTATCTGCCGGCCATTTTGAAGTGTACGATGACATTGCAAAAGCCTGTGAAAGCAAGGGCCTTGAAAGCCAAGAGCTGGCAAATACAATTTACCCGCGCATTTCTAGCACAACAGATATTGCTTTAGATTTTAACGATAAATACGCAGAAGTAGATAAAGAGGACTTATTAGCTGAGTTTGATAACGATTTGTCGGTACTTGGCGAAACGTTAGAAGCGCGTTTTGAACTAGAAGATGAGCTAATAGATAATTTGTTTTCTAACCACACAGATTAATAAAATTGCCTACAAAAAAGGGACCGTTATGGTCCCTTTTTGCGTTATAAGCTACCGCTTATTGCGCAGGTGCTTCGTCATCTTGTATTTCAAGTAGTTCTACTTCAAAAACAAGCGTTGAGTTAGCTGGAATTTTACCTAGGTCACGATCGCCGTAAGCAAGTTCAGAAGGAATAGTGAACTTGTACTTAGACCCTACTGACATAAGCTGTAAACCTTCAGTCCAACCCGCAATTACACGGTTAAGAGGGAAAGTAGTTGGCTCGTTACGCGCATAAGAGCTATCAAACTCAGTGCCGTCTAATAAAGTACCTTTGTAATGTACTTTAACTACGTCTGTTGCTGCTGGCTTTTCGCCTTCGCCTTCGCTAAGTACTTCGTACTGTAGACCTGACTCAGTTACTGTTACGCCTTCTTTTTTAGCATTTTCTTCTAGGTATTTTTTACCTGCTTCTTTGCTTTTTTCAGACTCAACTTTAGCTTTAGCTTCTTGCTTTGTACGCACTGATGTATCTAGCTCAGTTAGCACTTCACGGATTTTTTCTTCATCGATTTTTGCATTACCAGCAAGCGCGTCTTCAAAACCACGAATTAATAGTGCTTGGTCTAGTTCAATACCAATCTCTGATTTATCAGCTAGGTCTTTATTTAAAAAGTTACCTACTGATGCACCAATACCGTATGCTTGTTGCTGCTCTACAGTGTCTAATTTAACTTCAGCTTGTTCTTGTTTTGCTTCTTGATTACAAGCTGTAAGCGCTAAAACCGACGCTGCAATCAATGACAATCTAATCGTCTTTTTCATTTTAAATCTCCGACACACTTTGCAGTTGTCATTTATTGTATTATTACTAGTTAAAGATTAACGGCCTACATGATAGGCTGCTTGTTTAATAACTAACTAAATTAAAACCTAACCTATTATAGTGATTAGACAAACACCCTAGGCCTTCAACGTGACCTAGTCTAACCTCTCAGTCACTAAGAGTTAAGAGGAAATACCTGTAATATGTCGATATTTCGTACTTTTTTAATCGCTTTTAGCTGTTTATTAGCCCTAGCTTGTAGCGATCAAAAACAGCAAGCTGCACAACGCTTTGAACACGCAGCACAGGGTGCGTTTTCCTCGGCAGTATCTAACGATGGTAAATACAGCCTAGTCTCCTCCATTCACCATGGGGTCGCCCTGTGGGATAATCAACAGCAGGTGCTAAAATATCAATGGTTTCAACAGCAATCACAAGAAAGCCTAGTGTATGCTGTGGCTATTGCGTTTGATAATAGCGTGGCCGTTACCGCAGAAAAAACCACCTTTGCCGTGTGGGATATTAGCAGCGGCGAAAACCGCGGCTATTATAAAATTCAACAAGCCACTATTCGCGATATTGCGATAAGTAACCAAGGCCGCAGTGTTTTATACGGCAGAAGCGACGGCGTAGTGGTATTTTTAAACCTAGAAACCGGACGCCGCATTGAGTTTTTAGGCCACCAAGACAAAGTAAACACCGTTGATTTATCGCCTAATGGGCGCTACGCCTTAAGCGGCTCAAACGATTACGTTGCTTATTTTTGGGATACACGTACAGGGCAAGTAATTCATCGCTTTAATCACCCGACTCGTGTTACCCAAGTAACCCTAGACCCACAAGGTCGCTACGCATTTACCGCAGATAGTATGAAGCAAGCACATGTATGGAAGCTGACTACAGGTGATCTTGTGAGTAAACTGGCGTATATTGCGCGTCAGAAAATTTTTACTGCGGTACGCTTTAACGAACAAGGCACATTGCTGGCCACAGGCTCGCCCAATAAGCGCGTTGACTTATGGCAGTTACCCAGCGGAGAAAAAATTCAAACTTGGCAAGTCACACCACGTGAAGGCAGTAAGCCTAAATCGGCTGTGGTGCTAGATGTAACGTTTATAGATAACGGCAAGTCGTTGTTAACCGAGAGCTCGAGCGGAATTGCAGAGCACTTTACAATACGAGAAGCAAATGAACACAATTGAAAATCGTTTAATGGAGCTTGAGGCAAAAGTTGCTTTTCAAGACGAAACAATAGAAATATTAAATGACGAGCTAAAAGCACACCAACAGCAGCTTGCAAAAATGAAGCGCCAAACTGAGTTACTAGCAGAAAAACTTAAAGAAGCGCAGCAGCCGTCGTTAATGTCGCAAATGCAAGAGCCGCCTCCTCCACATTACTAAGGTGGGTAAAAAATAAAACCGGGTTAATCGCCCGGTTTAAATACACCAATTACTTGTTCAAATTGGCGAGTAGATGCCTGAACAGCGTTATCGGGTTGCGCCATTTTGTGGCCGCACTCTACACACTCTACTTTTTCAACATCATGTTCTCTGTACAGCATCATGGTATCCATGGCTTTACACTCAGGGCACGATGCACCAGCAATAAATCGCTTCTTTTGTCTCACAACATTTTTCCTGTGGTTTGAACTGCAGATATTTTATCGTATAACTTCCTATGTTGATACGCTTGATAAGAGCAATACGTTCTATGGTATGATAGCGCCAACTTAACCAGGGCACAGTAAAGTAACGCATTCATGATCCAAATCTCAGAAATAGAACTACTTCGTGGCGGAAAAGCCTTATTAAAAAATGCCTCGGCTACTTTATTTCCACAGCACAAAGTGGGCTTAGTTGGCGCTAATGGCTGTGGTAAATCTACCTTATTTAGTTTATTAAAATCTGAGCTGCAACTCGATGCGGGTGATTGCAATATACCGAAAGATTGGTCTATTGCCTCTGTAAAACAAGAAACCCCAGCCCTTGAAATAAGCGCCATTGATTATGTACTTCAAGGCCACCCTGAATACTATGCATTGCGCATTGCCCTGCGTGAAGCTGAGCAAACAAACGATGGTGACACCCAAGCCAAAGTACATATTCAGCTTGAAAATATTAAAGGCTACAGCATAGAGTCAAAAGCGGGCGAATTGCTGCACGGCTTAGGCTTTGCTAATCACCAAATAGAAAACCCTGTAAGCGCATTTTCTGGTGGTTGGCGTATGCGTTTAAACCTTGCACAAGCACTTATTCGCGATGCCGACTTACTATTACTCGATGAGCCTACCAACCACCTTGATTTAGATGCCGTTTACTGGCTTGAGCGCTTTTTACGCGCCTACACAGGCACCTTGGTACTTATATCTCATGACCGCGAGTTTTTAGACGCCGTGGTTGATCAAATTTGGCATGTCGATAAACAGCTTATTAATGTGTACAAAGGTAACTACTCACAGTTTGAACGCCAAAAAGCAGAGCGCTTGTTACAACAACAAGCAATGTTTGAAAAACAACAAGAGCAAATTGCCCATCTTGAACAGTTTATAACTCGCTTTAAAGCCAAAGCCAGTAAGGCCAAACAGGCACAAAGCCGTGTAAAAGCACTCGAACGTATGGAAAAGCTGGCACCTGCACATGCCGACTCACCATTTGACTTTGAATTTGCCGAGCCAACAGCCCTGCCTAACCCGCTAATGACCCTAGATAAAGCAAAAGCAGGTTATGGCGATGTCACTATTTTAAATAATATCGCGCTAAACCTAGTTCCTGGCAGCCGTATTGCGTTACTCGGTCGTAACGGCGCGGGTAAATCAACGCTTATAAAGCTATTAGCGGGCGAGCTTGAGCCGCAAGCAGGTAAAGTGGTTCAACACCATGGCTTAAATATAGGTTACTTTGCGCAGCACCAACTTGAATCGCTTGATTTAAAAGCCAGCGCAGTGACCCATATTCAACGTTTAAACCCTCAGGCCACTGAGCAATCATTGCGTGACTTTTTAGGTGGTTTTGCATTTATTGGCGATAAAGCACTTGAGCCCGTGGCGCCGTTTTCGGGCGGTGAAAAAGCCCGCTTAGTGCTAGCCATGTTAGTGTATCAAAAACCCAATTTACTACTACTTGATGAGCCAACTAACCACCTTGATTTAGAAATGCGCCACGCGCTAGTAATGGCACTACAAGGCTTTGAAGGCGCCATGGTTACCGTATCGCACGATCGCCACATGCTTAAAAACACCGCCGATGAATTTTATTTAGTCGATGATGGCAAAGTCACTCAATTTGGTTACGATTTAGATGCCTATTACCAATGGTTACTCAATGCAAATAAAGAAGCCGCTAAAAGCCAGCAGCCTGACGAGCCAAAAGCAAATCCAAGCGTTAATCGTAAAGAGCAAAAGCGCCTAGAAGCTGAGTTTAGAAAAGCCATTCAACCGCTTAAAAAACAAATTGAAAAGCTTGAAAAGCAGCTCGATAAATTTACTGCAGAGCTTAGCGAAGTTGAAGTAGCCCTTGGCGACAACACACTCTACAACGACGATAACAAAGCCCAGTTAAAAGAGCTAATTGCTAAGCAAGCAACGCTTACCCCTAAAGTAAACGACACTGAAGAAGAGCTACTAATGGCGCTTGAAGAAATGGAAGAAAAAGAGCAGGCCTTTGCCGATGAACTTGCTCAATAAAAACGACTTTTGGCAATTTGCCTGCGCTTTGTACGCAAAGCCTGGGCAACAACAAACCTTGCTGGCACTGCAAAACCAGCAAGGTAAAAACGTTAATCTGTGCTTATTTTTGCTGTACTTAGATTCACTTAAGCTAAGTATTAATGCCGAGCAGCTCAGTGTTTTAATAGACTCAGTTAATGAATTTGATACACAAGCACTTAAACCTCTGCGTGCCGCTCGTCGTTATTTAAAAGCCAATCAAGAAAGCATCAGCGACTATGCAAAAATACGCCAAGAGCTATTAAGCGCCGAGTTAAAGCTTGAAAAGCAACAACAGCAAATACTGGTTGATACAGCGAATAAGCTTAGCTTTTTAGAAGCTGTAAAGCCAAACAATATTGAGCTGTATGTGAAAGCCACTTAAGCTGTCAGTTTTTACACCCTCTTCTAAATGTTCATTTTAAAGCCAATTAATCACAAAGAGGATTAGAGACGCTGCGCTTTTAGAGGAAAATAAAAGCCAAGTTATTATCGCTAGATAATATAAGCCTAGCCGCTACTGGCTTGTGGCTATATTTTCTCATTTACTTCTCATTTTTTTCTCTTTGTGCAAAAAATCTTTAAGCCGATTGATTCTTCAAAGCCTATAGGCGCTGCAGTAGAAACTGAATAGCTCCTAAAACATGATCTACATCAACTTTACTTGGTTACTTTTTCCACGCAGAGAAATAGTTTGATCTCGATCACATTATGCTTTGCAAAGTCACTTTATGATGTCTCCATCAACTGAACGAGGAGATTAATCATGAACGTATTCTTTAGAGACTTTTTTAGCGACCCTGTTTTATTTATGTCTTTTGGGATTTTAGGCGTCGTGATTTCTCTTTGCCTATTTTACGCTTTTTACTTTATTAAAAAAATTAGCGAGGCTGAAGTTCCCGAGCATCATTAAGCACGACGCACAAAGCGCCTACTCAGGTTACTGATTAGGCGCTTTTTATTTTATAAAGCGAAAAATTTGGTACACTAACGCTTCGTTTTTTTCATAGTGCGTAGTACAAACATGATCAATAAGTTTAAACCAGCATGGTGGATGACCAATCGTCACGTTCAAACCATAATGCCGCGTTTTTTCCGTCCATTTCACAATACGTCCTACGAACTTGAGCAACTTGATACGCCCGACGGCGATTTTATTGAACTTGCATGGTCGCTGCCTCATAACGAAAACGCTCCCCTTGCTGTGGTTTTACATGGCCTTGAAGGCAACATAAATAGCTTTTATGCCAAAGGCATGATGAAAGCCTTAAAAAAACAAGGCTATGCCGTAGTACTTATGCACTTTAGAAACTGCTCAAGTGAAGTTAACCGCTTACCCCGTGCTTATCATAGTGGCGATACCGCCGATTTAGCTTTTTTTATAAATCATTTAAGGGAGCAATTTCCCAGCCGCCCTATTATGGCTGTTGGTTTTTCGTTAGGGGGCAATGTACTGGCTAAATACCTAGGCGAAGAGCGAGAAAACTGCCCATTAAGTGCTGCAGCCGTGGTTTCGGCTCCTTATGATTTATCATCATCAAGCGATGTTATTCGTAAAAGCTTAGGCAAAATTTACCAAAAGTATTTGCTCGATAGAATGAAAAAATCAATGCAGCGTAAATTGCCACAAATTAAGCAGCAAATACCTATTACCTCTGAGCAGTTAATGAAAATTGACGATTTGCTAGAGTTTGATAATCAACTAACTGCTCCACTGCATGGCTTTGAAAACGCACATGATTACTATCGCCAAGCCAGCGCAATGCCTTACTTAAAGCATATTGCGATTCCTACGTTAATAATTCATGCCAAGGACGATCCAATGTTGTCGATTAAAGCCGTGCCAAGTAGGCGAGATGTGAGTGAGCATGTTACCCTGAGCGTCTCTGAAAAAGGCGGCCACGTAGGGTTTATTAGCGGTAATAATCCGTTTAGGCCGGTATTTTGGCTTGAACAAGCCGTCCCTCATTATTTTGGCCAGCACGTCCCCACTAAAGCGAGCAGTAAGCAGTTATGATTATCCCTTTTGAACAACTTGATAAAGACACCCTCTATAACCTAATTGAAAGCTACGTGCTTCGTGAAGGCACCGATTACGGTGAGCAAGAAGTGAGTATTCAAAGTAAAGTAGCGCAGGTTAATCAGCAGCTTAGAAATGGTGAAGCGATGGTGTTTTTTTCTGAGCTACATGAGTCGGTCACTATTATTTCAAAAAATGAATTTAAAGCACTGCAAAGCGAAGAGCATGAAGCACAGTCGTTTGATTAACGCCTAACACTTGTAACTTTTGAGCTGAACGTACACAATGGCTTTTTACCCAAAGAGCCAAAACATGATAAAACTCAGCACTCTAGTGGTAGCCATATCACTAGCTTTAACACCACAAGCCTTTGCAGAGCAAGTAAAAAGCCCGTCAGACAAAGCAGTAAAACTAGCAAAAGACACTATTTTAATCGACACCCATATTGATGTACCTTATCGTATCCACGAAAAATGGGTTGATGTAACTAAAACCACCGACGGCGGCGACTTTGACTACCCTCGCGCAGTAACGGGCGGTTTAAACGCGCCTTTTATGTCGATTTATATTCCTGCTCACTTAGAATTTGAAGGCAAAGGTAAAAGCTACCAGCTAGCCAATCAAATGATTGATAGCATGGAAGCGATTGCACAGCGTGCTCCTGATAAATTTGCTATTGCTAGCTCAACAGCGGATATAGAAGCGCAATTTGAGCAAGGTAAACTGTCAATTGCGATGGGCATGGAGAATGGCTCGCCAATTGAAGGAAAAATGGAAAACCTTCAGCACTTTTTTGACCGCGGTGTACGCTACATCACGCTTGCGCACTCGCAAAGCAACCATATTTCTGACTCGTCTTACGATATTCGTCGTAAATGGAAAGGTTTAAGCCCATTTGGTAAAAAGCTAATTACTGAAATGAACAACGTCGGTATGCTAATTGACGTATCACATATATCAGATGATGCGTTTTATCAGGTAATGGAGCTATCTAAAACGCCGGTGATTGCTTCACACTCTTCACTGCGCAAATACACGCCGGGCTTTGAGCGTAATATGAATGATGACATGTTATTAGCGCTTAAAAAGAATGGCGGGGTTATTCAAATTAACTTTGGCTCAAGCTTTGTAACCTCTAAAGCCGGTGCGTGGTACAAAGACCTTAAAAGCACTAAAGAGACCGTTAAAAAAGAAGGCACTAAGCCGAGTAAAGGCTTTGATGCAGCGTACCGCGCTAAAAACCCATTCCCGTTTGCAAGCCTTGAGCAAGTACTTGATCATATTGATCACGTTGTAGAGCTTATTGGCATTGATTACGTGGGCATTGGCTCTGACTACGACGGTGTAGGCGATTCGTTACCGATTGGCTTAAAGGATGTATCTAGCTACCCTAACCTAGTGCAAGGCTTAATGGACAGAGGTTACAGCGATTCAGACATTAAAAAGATTTTAAGCGAAAATACGCTAAGGGTTTGGAAGCAAGCCGAAGCATATGCGAAAAAGCACTAAGCTGTAAGCTGTCAGTTGTCAGTTGTCAGTTGTCAGTTGTCAGTTGTCAGTTGTCAGTTGTCAGTTGTCAGTTGTCAGTTGTCAGTTGTCAAAAAGTTTAATTAATAGCGCGGCTTAAAGTCGTGCTTTTTTATGTGTTAAGTATAATTTAACACCAAGCTGATCTGACTCCATAAAAGTAGACACCTATTTAGGAGTCAGTTCTCATGAAAGTAAAAGCGTTTCGTAAACATACAG
>NZ_JALNTN010000012.1:0-140911 GCF_023161905.1 Pseudoalteromonas sp. 2CM41L | reverse complement strand
TGCCGAACTCAGTAGTGAAACGAAACAGCGCCGATGATAGTGTAGCATTTGCTATGTGAAAGTAGGACATTGCCAGGCTCCAAATAAGAGAAACCCGTTGCAGCGATGTAACGGGTTTTTTGCTGTCTGGGTTTTAATAAATAGCCGAACTCAGTAGTGAAACGAAACAGCTCGAAGGCGAGCCCTACGAAAGGCCGCCCCGAGACAATGATAATGTACATTTGCTATGTGACTCTCTACCGATGTGGGCACTACGACATCGCTAGGCTCCAAATACAAGAAAGCCCGACTCCAAAGAGCCGGGCTTTTTTACGTCTACAGAAAAGTAAAAATACATTCCAGATATTATTCTCACAATCTCCACCACCTCCGTAGCGTGGGTTGAGTATCACGAAACCCGCGGAAAGAGCCCACCACAGAACTCAAACTCTTTGTACTAAAGCCTTCAATTTCAGTTTTAATAGCTGTTTAGCATGCTAAATCCGCTATTGAAAAGTGCTCTTTTATCCCAAGCTATAGTTATAGAGCATCTACACACTTATTTATGGCGAGTTTCTATGTTAAATAAACAAAGGCATATTTACACAAAAGAGCAGGTTCGCTCTTATGAGGGAGAGGCGGCTAAGCAATGTGGAATAGATTTATTTACTTTAATGCAGCGAGCGGGAGAGGCAGTATACAAGCAGTGGCAGTCTTTTAACGCTAAGCTTACTTTGATTATTGTAGGTAATGGCAATAATGCGGGTGATGCTTACATAGCCGCGCGTTTAATTAAGGACTCTGGTGCAGAGGTTAAAGTTTGCGCTATAGACCCTGCTAAAACACTCAGTGGTGACGCTGCTAAAGCGAAGCAATTATGGCTTGATAATGGTGGCATAGTTAACGAGTTTGCAAAGAGTGATTTAGATTGCTGCGACTGTGTGATTGATGGGTTACTAGGTACTGGGCTTAATTCACCTGTTCGCGAAAATTATTGTGAGATTATTGCAGCCATCAACCAAAGCGAAAAGCCTGTTTTAAGTATCGATGTTCCCTCAGGGATTGATGCAAATACAGGTGAAGTATTAGGTGCAGCTATTCAGGCAACAAAAACGGTTACTTTTATTGCGATAAAACAAGGCCTTTCTACAGGGACAGGTAAACAGCATGCCGGTGAGTTGATTCTCGATGAATTAGCAATTGAAGATACTTTTAGTCAACTCGCTTCACCTTGTGCTCACTTAATAAATATAGACAGCTTTAATCGCTTGGGCTCTCGGGCTTTAAATAGCCATAAGGGCAATCATGGCAAGTTATTATGCGTAGGGGGCAACCAAGGTACTGCGGGTGCAATCAGGCTCAGTAGTGAAGCTGCGCTACGAGCAGGTGCAGGGATGGTGAAGGTTTATACGCACCAAAGTTCTATTATGCCAATAAGCATAGGTAGGGCAGAGTTAATGGTCATGAGTGAAAACCTTGAACAGGCTTTAGAGTGGGCAAGTTGTGTTGTACTTGGCCCTGGACTTGGGCAGGATGAATGGGCTAAAAAAACGTTTTGCACAGTAATGCACTATTGCCAAGAGCACAATACGCCGCTTGTACTTGATGCTGATGCACTTAATTTATTAGCTGAAAATGCAAGTGCTTATACGTTGGCTCAATGTGTTCTTACTCCGCACCCTGGTGAGGCGGCTCGGCTCATTAGCAAAAATACATCTGAAATAGAGTCAAATAGGTTTGATAGCGTGCGATTATGCGCAAAACGGTATAATGCTACTTGCATATTAAAAGGCGCTGGCTCTTTAATTGATAACGGTAAACACACTTGGGTGTGTGAAAATGGCAACGCAGCACTTGCCGTGGGAGGGAGTGGCGACGTACTTACAGGTATTATTGGTGCATTGCTTGCTCAAGGGCTTAGTATCGACGAAGCAGCGCGATACGGGGTAACTCTTCATGCTCGAGCTGGTGAAGTTGCGGCTGAAGAGCAAGGGCAGCGCGGCATGCTACCCTCGGATTTATTTCAAATAGTCAGGTCGTTAATCAATTAAGTATTTAGCTCTGTTGAATAAGATCCCATTTGTTACCATAGAGATCTTCAAATACGGCCACCGTACCGTAAGGCTCATTGCGAGGCTGCTCATGAAATACTACGCCATTTTCTAGCATGCTTTCGTAGTCGCGCCAAAAGTTGTCAGTGTTTAAAAATAGCCATACACGGCCACCTGCTTGATTGCCAACAGCGTTAAACTGCTCAGGCTCTGTGGCTTGTGCAAGTAATATATGTGTGCCGTTTGAGTTGGGTGGAGTTATTAACACCCAGCGTTTTTCATCACCTAAATCCGTATCTTCCACTAATTCAAAGCTTAATTTTTTTGTATAAAATGCGATTGCTTCGTCATAGTCTTTTACAACAAGAGCAATACTACCTATATGCTGCTTTGGCATAACTTAAAAACCTTAAGTTGTTTTATGTCGGTGTATTTTCACATATCAATACAGGGTTGAATAGTATAGGTAAATGTTTATTAAAGCTTATTTTTAGGGGGGTTGTACGTTATACATTGGCTTCGCATATAGGGTTAGTAGTCAAAAGGTTCACTCTATTTTAAACCTTAGAGCATGCTTAAAGCTTCCTTAAAGAGTGTTTTAATTTACGTAGCTAAACTGGCTTACTCATCTTCATTCGTAGGGTCGTCACCTGAGTCTTCTTTTCGTTTACGCTGCTCTTGCTTGGCCTTTTGAACATTTTCATAAGTAGGGGGTGGAATAGGCATAAGTGAAATTAGTGGAAAGAACGCTAAAAATAAATACGCTCCTTTAGACATGCTCTTACCCCATATAACGAGCTTAAGCATAATCCAGGCAATAAATACCACTAACCCTGTTATAAGTGATACCAAAATAAAGAAGGTGATTATTTCATTATTATTAAGCAAATCCTTTTACCTTTAATCCAATAACTCATGGTATAGATGTGGAGATAAATTAAGCAATAACAATAGGCTTGTACTAAAAAGCAAAAACCCAGCCGAAGCTGGGTTTTATATAAGCAAGGTGCTTAAAGGAGGAAGATCACATCATGCCGCCCATACCACCCATTCCGCCCATGCCACCCATATCAGGGGCACCAGCAGCTTCTTCTTTAGGGATTTCAGCAACCATTGCTTCGGTAGTGATCATTAGACCCGCAATCGAACCTGCAAATTGTAGTGCAGAGCGCGTTACTTTAGTTGGATCTAGGATACCCATTTCAAGCATATCGTTGTATTCGCCAGAGGCTGCGTTGTAACCGTAGTTACCTTCGCCACCTTTAACAGCGTTTATTACTACTGACGCTTCGTCGCCTGCATTTGTTACGATTTGACGAAGTGGTGCTTCCATCGCACGAAGTGCAACTTTAATACCGTGGTTTTGGTCTTCGTTGTCGCCAAGTAGCTCAACTAGCTTGCTAGCAGCACGTACTAGAGCAACACCACCACCAGGTACTACGCCTTCTTCAACCGCTGCACGAGTTGCATGTAATGCATCTTCAACACGGTCTTTTTTCTCTTTCATTTCAATTTCAGTCGCTGCGCCTACTTTAATTACTGCAACACCGCCGGCAAGTTTAGCCATACGCTCTTGTAGTTTTTCTTTATCGTAGTCAGACGTTGCTTCTTCAATCTGTGCTTTAATTTGAGCAACACGGCCGTTAATGCCATCTTCTTCACCCGCACCATCAATGATAGTTGTATCATCTTTAGTGATTACTACACGCTTAGCAGTACCTAGGTCTTCGATAGTTGCTTTTTCAAGCTCTAAACCAATTTCTTCAGAGATAACAGTACCGCCAGTTAATACGGCGATATCTTGTAGCATTGCTTTACGACGGTCGCCAAAACCAGGGGCTTTAACTGCTGATACTTTAACAATACCGCGCATATTGTTAACTACAAGCGTTGCAAGTGCTTCGCCTTCTAGGTCTTCAGCAATGATTAATAGTGGTTTGCTTGCTTTAGCAACGGCTTCTAATGTAGGTAGTAGCTCACGAATGTTAGATACTTTTTTATCTACAAGTAGAATGAACGGGTTGTCTAGCTCAACAGCGCCTTTTTCAGCGTTATTGATAAAGTACGGAGATAGGTAACCACGGTCAAACTGCATGCCTTCTACAACATCTAGTTCGTTCTCTAGTGATTGACCTTCTTCTACAGTAATAACACCTGTGTTACGGCCTACTTTTTCCATTGCTTGTGCAATGATGTCGCCAATTTCTTTATCAGAGTTAGCTGAAATAGTACCTACTTGTGCAATAGCTTTAGTATCAGCACATGGTACAGATAGCGCTTTAAGCTCTTCTACTGCAGCGATAATTGCTTTATCAATACCGCGCTTAAGATCCATTGGGTTCATACCCGCAGCAACCGCTTTAAGACCTTCGTTTACAATAGATTGCGCAAGTACAGTTGCGGTAGTAGTACCGTCACCCGCTGCATCATTTGCTTTAGATGCAACTTCTTTCACCATTTGTGCACCCATGTTTTCAAACTTGTCTTCAAGTTCGATTTCTTTTGCTACAGATACACCATCTTTGGTGATCACTGGAGAGCCAAATGATTTATCTAGTACTACGTTACGGCCTTTAGGACCTAAGGTCACTTTTACTGCGTTTGCTAGGATATTTACGCCTGTTAGCATTTTAGCGCGTGCGTCACCTGCAAAAAGTACTTCTTTTGCTGCCATCTTTAATTTCCTCTAAATTCTTAAATGTTTGTTAAACGAAAAGTAGGGTTAGCCTACAATGCCTAAAATGTTGTCTTCACGCATGATCAGGTACTCTTGACCTTCGATCTTTTCAGTTTTTTCAACATATGAGCCAAATAACACAGTGTCACCGGCTTTTACTTCTAAAGCTCTAACGTCACCGTTATCTAGAACGCGACCATTGCCAACAGCAATAACTTCTCCGCGAGTTGATTTTTCAGCTGCAGAGCCAGTTAATACAATACCGCCAGCAGACTTGGTTTCTTCTTCTAGACGCTTAACGATTACGCGATCTTGTAAAGGACGAATGTTCATTTTTTTAGTTCTCCTAACAGTTTCTGAACAGTACAGAAAAAAGCTTTTCTAATTTGCATTCATTAATGGGGGTAGAGTGTAAAATTCCAAGAGAAAAATCGATAAATTTTTAATCTTTTCTCTCATACTCGCCATCAATGGTAGTTGGTTTATTTACATGCTGTTGTTCTTGCTGCGAGTGTGCGTGTTGTGTAAAGGCTGAAGAGCCTTGCTGTGCACCTGTGCTCATGCGTACCGTTGCTTGACTTGCAAGGCCTGCAGCAAGTTTGTTGCGTATTGAGGGGGTTAATAATAGTAGGCCGAATACATCGGTCATAATGCCTGGGGTTAGCAATAAAACACCCGCAATGATCACGCAAATACCGGTAAATAATTCTTTAGCTGGCATTTGCCCTTGGGCCATTTGGCTTTGTGCATTTTGTAATGCACCCATACCTTGTTGTTTAACCATTCTGGCGCCCAAAATAGCCGTAACAATTACTAGGGCTATAGTCGCAAATCCACCAATTACATCGCTAACCTGTATTAGTAGCGCAATTTCGATGATAGGAATGATAATAAACAACACAAATAAAAATCTAAACATAGGGCTCTCTAAATAATGGCACTCAAAAGAGTGGATGAAATATAAGTGAGGGTGAAAGGGTCTATTTTCAAGGTTGAGCTTAAAGTGATTAATAATTGCTTAATATCTACAATTATTCATCGCCTACACATTACACTAGCTATCAGATACTATTGCATTAGTTCCCTATAAATTAGTAAAGGTTAATTATGACTACGCAATTTAAATTGATATTTACCACGTGCAAAGATGAGGCTGAAGCACGCACTTTAGCAAAAGCACTTGTAGCGCAAAAATTAGCGGCGTGTGTAAATATTTTACCAAATATGACCTCAGTTTATATGTGGGAAGGCGATGTTGCCCAAGAGATAGAAGCAAAGCTACTGATTAAAACAAAATCAGAAAAAATGAATGATGTTTTTGAAACCATCAAAAGTTTACACAGTTACGAAGTACCCGAAATTCAAGTGGTTGATGTGGCCACTGGTAATTTGGCTTATTTTCATTGGATGGATGAGGTATTAAATTAATGCGGTTTTTCTTTTTATTATTGGTTAGCTTGCTGGCGCTTCCGGCAAAGGCAAACACCAATAATGTGCTAGGTGATTTACTTGCCCCGCCACAGCAAACCTTTTTACCCGTAGACCAAGCGTTTGTATTTGATTTTGATCAGCAAGGTAGCACTTTATTTGTGGGGTGGGATATAGCCCCTGACTATTACCTTTATAAAAAGAAAATAGAAATTATCGCCAAAGGCGCCAACATAAAGGTAGGCGATGCCGGTACTGGCGAAATAATTGAAGATGAGTTTTTTGGCAAAACCGAAGTTTTTTTTAATAGTGTTAGTGTTATAAGTAAGCTCAGTAATGTTACAGAGGGTGCTGTTGTAAAGGTGCGCTATCAGGGCTGTGCCAAAGCAGGGCTGTGTTATCCGCCTGAGGTTATTAGTATTCCTTTAAGCGTTATTGCCTCAGAGCAAGCGCAAGGTAAAAACTCATCTGCTAATGCCGCTGATACATTAAACGCATTGACTCCTTCTGTAGACGCAACGCGTAGCCAAAGTAATACAACCACTCAAGATTTAAGTTTTACAGAGCGATTAGCAAGTCAAAGTTTAGTAACCAATTTACTCATATTTTTTGCTGTTGGGGTGGGGCTTGCGTTTACACCGTGTGTGTTCCCTATGTTTCCTATTTTATCGAGTTTAATTGCAGGGCAGCAAAATCTATCTACTAAAAAAGCGTTTGCGTTGTCGTTTGTATATATACAAGGTATGGCGCTTACTTATGCTGCATTAGGGTTAGTAGTGGCGGCCTTAGGCGGGCAAGTGCAGGGGTATTTACAACACCCTTATGTACTTATTAGTTTTAGTTTACTGTTTGTATTGCTGGCAATGTCGATGTTTGGCTGGTACGAAATTAAGTTACCCAGCGCCATGATGAGCAAGCTAACGCAAGTCAGTAATAACCAAAAAGGCGGCAATTACCTAGGTGTGTTTTTAATGGGGGTATTGTCGGGCTTAATTGCATCACCTTGTACCACAGCTCCGTTGTCTGCTGCGCTATTATTTGTAGCGCAAAGTGGTGACTACCTTGTCGGTGGTTTAACCCTGTATGTATTAAGTTTAGGAATGGGCCTACCGCTTTTATTACTCGGTACGTCTGGTGGCAAATTGCTTCCTAAAGCTGGCGGTTGGATGGAGCAAGTTAAAACGTTATTTGGTTTTATTATGCTTGTTGTGCCACTTATTTTATTAGAGCGCATAATTAGCGCCGACATTATTTTACTTATGGCAGGTATTTTAGCACTGGCAACGGCTGTTTATTTACACTATTGGCAGAGTGCGCAGCCACAAAGCAAGCTTAAAACAGCGCTTTGGTTTAGTGCTACATTTTTAGTAGTTACTGGTTTTACATTAGCTAAAAACGTTATTTGGCCGCAGCAACAGGTTGAGCAGGTTAGTCAGCAAAGTAATGAGTTTAAACAAGTGGCTAATTTAACCGAGCTAAAAAACGCTGTTGCTGAAGCTAATCAGCAAGGCAAACTGGTGATGGTTGATTTATACGCCGATTGGTGTGTGGCATGTAAAGAGTTTGAACATTACACATTTCCAGATGCCAAAGTACAGAGCGAGTTTAGTCACTATCAGTTAATTCAAATCGATTTAACACAAAGTGATGACACCACCATTGAGCTGATGGAAGAGTTCACTGTGTTTGGTTTACCCAGTATTTTGTTTTTTAACACACAAGGGCAAGAGCTAAGTTCAGAGCGCGTTACAGGATTTTTAAACGCTGATGATTTTGCCACCCACCTAGCTGCAGTGCGTGCCAGCGCACAATAATAGTGCAATTTAGCCGCTTGGGCTTACCAAGTGGCTTGCCTCCAATTACGTCATATTTATTACACCTCCAGAGATTAGACCAGTATTTTGCTGCTATTTACATCGAACTGACTATAATAGTTGGCTAACGTGAGAATTTGTTGCAATTTTTGTTTTTTATACTTACTTTAGTGTACAAAATTAGCTCGCAACGGCTTAACTCATTACTTAGAGGATATATCGCGTATTATGGCTGCAAAATTTAAACTTTTAGTTATAAATGGTCCAAATTTAAACATGCTAGGAAAGCGTGAGCCAGAAAAGTACGGTTTGCACACTCTTGGTGAAATTATGAGCGAACTAACGACTGCCGCAGAGGGTCTAGATGTTCAGCTTACGCATTTTCAAAGTAATAGTGAGCAAGCCCTTATTGAAAGAATACACGATGCTTGGCAGGCAGTTGATTACATAATTATTAATCCTGCTGCATTTACGCATACTAGCGTCGCTTTACGTGATGCATTGTTAAGCGTTGATATTCCTTTTTTTGAGGTGCACTTAAGTAATGTGCATGCACGTGAAGCATTTCGTCATCATTCGTATTTTTCTGATGTGGCGCAAGGTGTGGTATGTGGATTAGGTGCAATGGGTTACCACGCAGCATTGAACGCTGCCGTGAGCCGGTTGCAAAACTCGAATTAATTTAAACTAACAAACTTATAGGCGGGTCGTTCATGGATATTCGCAAGATCAAAAAGCTAATCGAATTAGTAGAAGAATCAGGTATTGCTGAGCTAGAAATCACTGAAGGTGAAGAATCAGTACGTATTAACCGTAACAACATGAGCGCAGGTCCTGCTTACGCTCAGTACGCACCACAGCAATTTGCTGCTCCAACGCCTGCGGCACCAGCACAAGCTGCGCCAGCCGTTGAAGCCGATGCTACACCAGCAGCACCTGCAGGCCATCAAGTTAAATCACCTATGGTTGGTTCATTTTACTCAGCAGCTTCTCCAGAAGCGCCAGCATATGTAGAAGTAGGTTCTCAAGTTAAAGTAGGTGATACTTTATGTATCGTTGAAGCAATGAAAATGATGAACCAAATTGAGTCAGATAAAGCGGGTACAGTTACAGCTATTTTAGTTGAAAATGGCGAACCAGTAGAATTTGATCAACCTCTATTCATCATTGAATAATTTAGTAACCTAAAGGCCAACTCTTATGTTAGATAAAGTAGTCATTGCAAACCGAGGTGAAATAGCACTTCGCGTATTGCGCGCCTGCAAAGAGCTTGGGATCAAAACGGTTGCTGTGCATTCAACGGCGGATCGCGATCTTAAGCACGTATTACTTGCAGATGAAACCATTTGTATCGGTAGACCTCCAGCCACTGAAAGTTACTTAGATATTCCGCGCATTATTGCGGCTGCTGAAGTAACAGACGCTGTAGCGATTCACCCAGGATATGGTTTTCTTTCAGAAAATGCAGATTTTGCTGACCAAGTTGAGCAAAGTGGCTTTGTATTTATTGGTCCAAAAGGCGACACTATTCGTCTTATGGGCGATAAAGTATCGGCAATCAATGCAATGCGTAAAGCCGGTGTACCATGTGTACCAGGTTCTGACGGTCCGGTATCGGATGACAAAGAACGCAACATGCAAATTGCAAAGCGCATTGGTTACCCGGTAATTATTAAAGCCGCTGGTGGCGGTGGTGGCCGTGGTATGCGTGTAGTACGTAGCGAAGCTGAATTAATTGATTCAATCGCACTTACTCAACAAGAAGCGAAACAGTTTTTTGGTAATAGCATGGTTTACATGGAAAAATTCCTTGAAAACCCTCGCCATATTGAAATTCAGGTACTTGCTGATGGACAAGGTAATGCTGTTCATTTAGGTGAGCGTGACTGTTCTATGCAACGTCGTCACCAAAAAGTAGTTGAAGAAGCGCCTGCTCCAGGTATAACGGCAGAAGTGCGTAAATTTATTGGTGAGCGCTGTACACGTGCATGTATCGAAATTGGTTACCGTGGTGCAGGTACGTTTGAGTTTTTATACGAAAACGGCGAATTTTACTTCATCGAGATGAACACCCGTATTCAAGTTGAGCACCCAGTGACTGAAATGGTAAGCGGTGTTGATTTAATTAAAGAGCAGCTAAAAATTGCTGCTGGGCAACCGCTATCTTTCACGCAAGATGACGTGGTTATCCGCGGCCATGCAATTGAATGTCGTATTAACGCAGAAGACCCAGAAACGTTTATCCCGTCGCCGGGTAAAATTACACGTTTCCACCCTGCAGGTGGTTTAGGTATTCGTTGGGATAGCCATATTTATGCTGACTATACAGTACCTCCACATTACGATTCGATGATTGGTAAGCTTATTACTTACGGTGAAAACCGTGATGTGGCTATTGCCCGTGCTCGTAATGCGTTGAACGAATTAGTTATTGATGGCATCAAAACAAACACGCCATTACATAAGAAAATTCTTGCAGACGAAAACTTCCAAAGTGGTGGTACAAATATCCACTACCTTGAGAAAAAACTAGGGCTATAGAGCCCCAGTTAATTAAAACCGGCTTAGGCCGGTTTTTTTATGCCTAAAACGCCAATTTATCGCCTTCAAGAAATATTCTGGTATGATTAGCAAAGATGCGCTTTTAGTAAATTTTTGAGGTAACAATGACGCGTAGTTTTGAAGCTCACCTAAATGATGAAATAGCCACAGTAGCAATGGGTAACAAAGTGGCTGCTATTATAGAGCAAGGTGCAGTAATTTATTTACACGGTGATTTAGGCGCAGGTAAAACAACATTTACGCGTGGTGTAGTGCAAGGCTTTGGCCACACTGGTAAGGTAAAAAGCCCAACCTATACGTTGGTAGAGCCATACGAACTGACACGTGCTAATGTATATCATTTTGACCTATACCGGTTAGGCGATCCTGAAGAGCTTGAGTACATGGGTATAAGAGATTACTTTTCTGAGCAGGCTATTTGTATTGTTGAGTGGCCAGAAAAAGGGGGAGAGTTTATACCAGTTCCCGATTTAGACATTACCTTAAGTTACGTTGGCGATGAGCGCAAAATTGTTATGAATAGTGCAAGCGAGCGCGGAATAGCAATTGTCGAAAAACTTACTAACCTAAACCCGAGTTAATATACTTACTAACACATTGAAATATAAAAGCATCAAAGTTACCTTTTTAGTTGGCGTACAAAATAGCGGCTTAAGGTAGATTTACTATCCAACGTTTAGGTTAATAAGCTAATAGCGGGTTAAGGCGCCCGCTCTCATAATAATAAATAGTTAAGGCAATGGTAGTTATAATGAATCGAGGTGTAGTTAAACTTTTTATTTGTTTCATAGTTTTCGCTGTGAGCTTACCGTTGTGGGCAAAAAATACCATAAATAGTGTACGAGTATGGCCCTCGCCAGATAGCACGCGGGTGGTATTTGATTTAGATGATAAGCCCGATTTCAGCTATTTTATGCTTAAAAACCCGAGTCGCTTAGTGGTCGACCTTGAAAACACCAAAGGGTTAAAAGTATTACCGAGTATTCCTTCTAAGCACAAAATTGTAAGCAAGCTGCGCTATTCAAAGCCTAAAAATAAACAAAGTGTACGTTTTGTATTTGAGCTAACAGCGCCTATTAAGCCGGTTATTTTTGCGCTGGCACCTACTGGCCCGTACAAAAACAGGCTGGTTGTGGATTTATATAATAAAAGTGAACCCGCAGTAAGTACTACACCTGCCCAAAAAGCAGCTAAAAAGCGCCAATTAAGCCAAGAGCGAGACATTGTTATTGCAATTGATGCGGGCCATGGCGGAGAAGACCCAGGTTCTATTGGCCCCTCTGGTACGTATGAAAAAACCATTACTCTACAAATAGCTAAACGTTTAGAGCGTATGATTGACGGCGAACGTGGCATGATTTCGCGCATGGTAAGAAGTGGCGACTACTTTGTTAAGCTTAATACCCGTACCAACCGAGCACGCCAGAAAAAAGCCGACTTTTTAGTGTCAATTCATGCTGATGCATTTACCAGCCCTGGGCCAAATGGTGCTTCGGTGTGGGTGTTATCGCTTGGCCGCGCTAATTCTGAAATTGGTAAATGGATAGAAGATAAAGAAAAACACTCAGAGCTTTTAGGTGGTGCAGCCGATGTAATTAAAGATGCTGCTAACGAAAAATACCTCGCGCAAGCGCTACTTGATATGTCGATGGACCACTCAATGAAAACAGGGCTTAGTGTGGCCGAAGAAGTAGTAAAAGAGCTAAAAAAGGTCGCTAAATTACATAAAAAAGATCCACAACATGCAAGTCTTGCCGTATTAAAGTCGCCAGATATTCCTTCCATTTTGGTTGAGACAGGTTTTATTTCAAATCCCCGTGAAGAGCGCATGTTAAAAAGCGCTAATCATCAGGAACGCTTAGCTAAAGCAATGTTTACGTCTATAAAAAATTATTACTTAAAAAATCCACCTGATGATTCGTTATTTGCAAAGCTTAAATCGCAGTACCCAACTAAGCATAAAGTTCGCCCAGGTGAATCGCTAAGCCTATTAGCGAGTCGGTATGGCGTATCGGTAGCCAAATTAAAGCAAGTTAATCAACTACGCTCAAACACCTTGTTTATAGGTCAAGAGCTGGACATACCGCAGAGTTGATGTTTATTAAACCTGTACACGTATTAGGGGCCTCATGAGTATTGAAATATTACCTGCACGATTAGCTAACCAAATAGCGGCAGGTGAAGTGGTTGAACGCCCGGCTTCAGTGGTTAAAGAATTAGTAGAAAATAGCTTAGATGCGGGCGCTACGCGTGTGCAAATAGACATAGAGCGGGGCGGTCACAAGCTTATTCGTATTCGTGATAATGGCTCAGGTATTGGCAAAAATGAGCTCACTTTAGCGCTTTCTCGCCATGCAACAAGTAAACTTAAATCACTCGATGATTTAGAAAACATTTGCTCCTTAGGCTTTAGAGGGGAAGCGCTTGCATCTATTAGTTCGGTATCGCGTTTAACGCTTAGCTCAAAGCCCAAAGCACAAGATGCCGCGTGGCAAGCGTTTGCACAGGGCCGCGATATGGACGTGCAAGTAAAGCCGGTGGCCCACCCAGATGGCACAACGATAGAAGTTAAAGATTTATTTTTTAACACCCCAGCAAGGCGCAAGTTTTTACGCACCGAAAAAACCGAATTTAGCCACATTGATGAGCTTATAAAGCGTATTGCACTGAGTCGTTTTGATGTGTCGATTACACTGACGCATAACCAAAAGGTGGTTAGGCAGTACCGTGCTAAAACCGACCCTAATCAAGCGATTACTCGGGTTGCGCAAGTTGCAGGTAAAGCCTTTGCTGAGCAAGGATTGCATATTCAATCTGGTGAAAGTGGTTTACAGCTACATGGTTGGGTATTGCCAGTGGGATCAGCTAATACCACGCAATATACATATGTAAATAATCGCATGATGCGCGATAAGCTAATTTTACATGCTATACGTCAGGCGTTTGAAGAGGTAAGTGGAGCGCAAGAACTCCCAGGGTTTGTTATTTATATTGATATTGACCCAAGGCAAGTGGATGTAAATGTTCATCCTGCTAAGCACGAGGTGCGTTTTCATCAAGGCCGGTTAGTGCACGACTTTATATTACAGGCGATTAAGCAAGTAGTTGTACCTCTACAAGGCGAATTTGCAACTAATCAAGCGCCCACAGACGATTACCAATCCTCGGCGTTTATTGAGCAGCCAAGTCATGCGGCTAATAACCAGCCAGTTCAGCAGGGGTATGATTACCCTAAGTCACAGTTGCAGCCAATAGATTCACAAAACGGTGGTTTTACTAGTCGTGCCTCCTCTAATCGCGCAGGGTCAGGTGGTGGCGCTACGGGGTATGCTTCACCGTCTCAAAAACATGGTGCAAATCATCACGATGTAAATGCATTTTATCAAGGGGTGAGTGAGCAACAAGCCGCTCATTTTGAGCATAGTGTATCAACGCAGCCCGATACTGATGAAAGCGCTGCACACGCATTAAAAAGTGTGCAGGTATTAAATGTAAATAAAGGCGTGTGTGTATTTACTCAGCAGCAGCAGTTATTTTGTTCACACTATAAGCATGCACTTGTTGATTACTGGCATGCACAAATAAAAGAGCTGGGTAATTTAGAGGGTAAAGCCTTGCTACTACCCGTAAGGGTTAACCTTGAAAAAGCTGACTGCGAACTAATAGCTCAGCAGCAATCGTGGTTTACTTTATTAGGCTTTGAGCTAGTTATTGAAAAACAGTTTGTGATGGTTAAAAAGCTACCCACGTGTTTATATTTACTTGAAGTATCAGCCGCGGTTGAAAGCTTGCTTGGCGCATGTAAAACACAGCTCAACGAGTTACAAGCGTGGCTCACATGGCAGCTTAGTTGTGTACCAGAACGCTTTTATGAAAGTAATGCATTTATTGAATTACAAATTAGCTTACAAAATAATCCGCAAACAATTGAACGTTTAAAAGAAAAAGCAGTTAAAATAGACCTAGAACACTATTTAACGCAATTAAATTAAGGTACCCGTGTTGAGCAATTTACCGGTCATATTTTTAATGGGCCCAACCGCAGCTGGTAAAACGGCGTTGGCAATTTCACTGTGTGAGCACTTAAATACAGAAATAATCAGCGTTGATTCAGCGTTAGTGTATAAAGGTATGGACATAGGTACGGCAAAGCCCGATGCAGAAGAACTTGCTCGTGCTCCGCATCATTTAATTGATTTACTCGATCCGAGCGAAACCTATTCGGTCGCCGATTTTAGACGTGATGCGATAAAAAAAATTGATGAATTCCATCAACAAGGTAAAGTACCAATATTAGTGGGTGGCACCATGATGTACTTTAAATCTTTAATTGATGGATTATCGCCACTGCCAGAAGCCTGCTCAGTAGTTAGAGCAGAGCTTGAATCGCAAGCAAAACAATTTGGCTGGCCACATTTACATCAAGAGCTGGCTAAAGTAGATCCGCAAGCGGCCGACAAAATAAGTGAAAATGATTCACAAAGAATAAATCGAGCTTTGGAAGTTTACCGTATTAGTGGTAAAACAATGACTGAATTGCAAAAGCAAAAGCAGCCAACGTTACCTTATACTTTTCATCAATTTGCGATTGCGCCTGATGATCGCAGTGAATTACATCAGCGAATTGAAAAAAGGTTTAAAATAATGATAGAACAGGGGTTTGAAAAAGAAGTTTCGACCCTATATCTACGTAAGGATTTACACCCCAATATGCCTTCTATTCGTTGTGTAGGTTATAGACAAATGTGGGATTATCTTGCGGGTGAAGTAGACCATGATGAGATGGTTTTTCGCGGCATTGCTGCAACGCGTCAACTGGCAAAACGTCAGCTAACGTGGTTACGGAGTTGGCCTGATGTTACTTGGTTAACAACAGACGATGAAGAAAACTTGCATCGCGTAGTAAGTTCGCTAAGCTAGTAGTAGTTGCGAATTATTTAATTAAATAAGTTCAGCTACTTAAATTATAATAACACCTAGAACGAAGGAACAATAACATGGCAAAAGGCCAATCGTTACAAGACCCATTTTTGAATGCACTACGTCGTGAGCGCATTCCAGTATCAATCTTTTTGGTAAATGGCATAAAATTACAAGGTAAAATTCAGTCATTTGACCAATTTGTTATTTTACTTGAAAACACTGTAAACCAAATGGTGTATAAACACGCAATTTCAACAGTTGTACCTGCTCGTGCAGTCAACTTCCAAGGTGTTCAAGGGAGCGATGACACTGAAGAGCAAGAACCAGGAAATATTTAATTAGGAGCGTAATGCTTGTTTGACCGCTATGAATCCGGCGAACAGGCAGTCTTAGTTCATATCGACTTACCTAAAGATGGCGATCGTGAAGATCTTCATGAATTAGAGTTGTTGGTATCTTCTGCTGGTGTTAGTAGTTTGGCGGTTGTGCAAGGCAGCCGCCAAGCACCACATCCGAAACTATTCGTCGGTACCGGTAAAGCAGAAGAAATAGCTGAGATTGTCAAAATCCACAATGCAGATGTTGTCATCTTTAATCATCAATTAAGTCCGTCTCAAGAACGTAATTTAGAGCGCGTTTGCCAATGTCGTGTACTTGATAGAACAACACTTATTCTTGATATTTTTGCCCAAAGAGCCCGTACCCACGAAGGTAAGCTACAAGTAGAGCTTGCCCAGCTTAGGCATATGTCTACTCGATTAATCCGAGGGTGGACTCACCTTGAGCGCCAAAAAGGGGGAATAGGTTTACGAGGCCCAGGCGAAACACAGCTTGAAACCGATAGACGTTTATTGCGCGCGCGCATTAAAAATATTCGTGCCCGATTAGCCAAAGTGGCTGTACAACGTGAGCAGGGTAGACGTGCGCGTACGCGTAACGAAATTCCTACCGTGTCGCTTGTAGGTTATACCAATGCGGGTAAATCAACCCTGTTTAACCGTATAACAGACTCAGATGTATACGCAGCGGATCAGCTTTTTGCCACGCTTGACCCGACACTACGTAAACTTGATATAGGTGATGTTGGTTCGGTTATTTTGGCCGATACAGTGGGATTTATTCGCCACTTACCGCATGACTTAGTGGCAGCCTTTAAAGCAACACTAACAGAAACGCGTGAAGCCGACCTACAATTACATGTAATTGATGTGGCAGACCCGCGCAGACGCGAAAACATAGAGGAAGTACAGTCGGTTTTAAAAGAGATTGAAGCTGATGAAGTACCGCAATTATTAGTTTATAACAAAATTGATGCGCTTGATGATGTAAGCCCACGAATTGATCGGGATGACCAAGGGCAGCCTATAAGAGTATGGTTATCTGCACAAACCGGCGAAGGGTGTGAGCTACTTAGCGAAGCAATAAGTGACCTGCTTGCTAAGAAAATGCTTAGTGGTACGTTATTACTTGCCCCTCAATATGGCCGCTTAAGAGCGTCTTTATTTAGCTTAAGTGCAGTCCATGAAGAGCGCTTTGATGAACATGGTAACTGGTTGTTGGATGTACGTTTACCTATGGTTGAATGGAACCGATTAATTAAAGAGTTTGGTCCTGAAATTGAAGGTTTTATCAATCGCGATTAAAAATTGGCATATAAATGTCGGTTTTTGTATGAGAAACGCGGTAGATTTGATAGATTTAACACAATTTCCTAATTTATTTAGATAACAATGGAGTATAGCTATGGCCTGGAATGAACCGGGTAATAATGGCAATGACAAAGATCCGTGGAACAATAAAGGCGGACGTGATCAAGGCCCACCTGATTTAGACGAGGTGTTCCGTAAGTTTAGCAACAAGTTAGGCGGCATATTTGGCGGAAAAAAATCCGGCAATAATAGTGGCGGTGGACTTGGCGGAGCCGGTATTTCATTTATCCTCATTATCGCCGCAATTGTGTGGGCGTTAAGTGGTATTTATACGGTTAAAGAAGCCGAACGTGGTGTGGTACTGCAATTTGGTAAGTATGACCGTATTGCAGAGCCAGGCTTACGCTGGAAAATGACCTTTATTGAAACGGTTATCCCGGTAGATATTGAAGCTGTGCGTTCATTATCTGCATCAGGGTTTATGCTAACGGAAGATGAAAACGTAGTAAGCGTTGAGTTTGAAGTGCAATACCGTGTTATTGACCCGTACCTTTACAAGTTTAGCGTAACTAATGCTGATAACAGCTTAGAAGAAGCGCTTGATAGCGCGTTACGTTACGTTGTTGGCCATGCAAAAATGGACCAAGTACTGACTAATGGCCGTGAAGTTGTTCGTCAAAATACGTGGGATGAGCTTAATAAAATCATCGAACCGTATAACTTAGGTTTAATTGTGACCGATGTGAACTTTAAAGATTCACGTCCACCAACTGAAGTAAAAGATGCATTTGATGACGCTATTGCCGCACAAGAAGATGAAGAGCGTTTCATCCGTGAAGCAGAAGCGTATGCACGTGAAATTGAACCGCGCGCGCGTGGCCAAGTAACACGTATGACGCAAGAAGCAGAAGGTTATCAAGAACGCATTACACTTGAAGCACAAGGTGAAGTGGCTCGTTTTGAAAAACTATTACCTGAGTATCAAGCAGCTAAAGAAGTAACGCGCGAACGTTTATACATTGATGCTATGGAAGAGGTGCTTAGCAGCAGTTCTAAAGTCATTGTTGATGTTAAAGGCGGTAACAACATGATGTACTTACCACTTGATAAAATTATGGAAAAGCAAGGCACTGCAACACGTGTAGCTTTACCAAGCTCAAGTGATATTCAAGATTTACGCAATAAAGTAAATACATCACGAAATAGCACTGTGAATAGCGGTAATGACCGTTTTAACAGCGATCGCTTTAACAATAACGGGAGATAAGCGTAATGAAAAACTTTAGTTTAGTCATACTATTAGCTGCCATTGTTATGTCTTTCTCTGCGGTATTTGTAGTACCAGAAGGGCAAAAAGCGATTGTGCTGCTATTTAGCAAAGTTGAAAAAGACAGTGAAGACAAAGCCGTTGTATACAGCCCAGGCCTTCACTTAAAAGTACCATTTTTTAGCCAAGTACGTCGTATTGATGCACGTATTCAAACGCTAGATGGCACGCCAGACCGCTTTGTAACAAGCGAGAAAAAAGACTTAATTGTTGATTCGTTTGTTAAATGGCGCGTAAACGACTTTAGCGCATTTTACCTTCGTGCTCGTGGTGATAAGCAATACGCTGAAACACTACTAAAGCAAAAAGTTAACAATGGTCTGCGTACTAACTTTGGTACGCGTACTATTCGCGAGATTGTATCGGGTGAGCGTAGTGAGCTAATGGAAGAGGCGTTAGTACAAGCTTCTGAAAGTGCGCGCGAGTTAGGTATTGAAGTACTTGACGTGCGTGTTAAGCAAATTAACTTACCACAAGAAGTGAGTAGCTCTATTTACCAACGTATGCGCGCTGAGCGTACTGCTGTTGCAAAAGAGCACCGCTCGGAAGGTCAAGAAAAAGCAGAAACTATTCGTGCTAATGTTGACCGCCGTGTAACGGTAATGCTTGCTGATGCAGAGCGTAATGCGCGCTCAGTACGTGGTCAAGGTGATGCAGAAGCTGCCGCTATTTATGCTAAAGCATACAACAAAGATCCAGAGTTCTTTGGTTTTGTTCGTTCTTTAGAGGCGTATAAAAAGACCTTTAAAGATAAACAAGATGTTATGGTACTTTCACCAGATAGTGACTTCTTTAAATATATGAAAGGCGCTGCAGCGCAATAAGCGATGCCTTAATCATTTAAAAAGTTATAAAGCCCCGCCTATGCGGGGCTTTTTGTTAAGCATAATTTAAAACTTTAAATTACTGTTATATATGTGGTTATTTAAAAAGTGTGATGGCCTAAAAAATACGCGCAGAAAAAATAAGCTGAACAGGGGTGATCTTTACTTCCGTTTTCTGGTAAAATCTCGTCCTAATTTTCTCGAAGTGAATTTACAATGGGTAAAAACGTTGTTGTATTAGGCACCCAATGGGGTGACGAAGGTAAGGGTAAGGTTGTTGATCTCCTTACAGACAAAGCATCTTTAGTAGTTCGATACCAAGGTGGCCACAATGCGGGTCATACTTTAGTTATTGACGGTGAAAAGACAGTTCTACACCTTATTCCATCGGGTGTATTACGTGACAATGTTAAATGTGTGATTGGTAATGGTGTGGTTTTATCACCAGAAGCGCTAATGAAAGAAATTGGCATGTTAGAAGAGCGTGGCGTACCTGTACGTGAGCGTCTTTTAATTAGTGAAGCATGTCCGTTAATTCTGCCTTTCCATGTTGCATTAGATGTAGCTCGCGAAACTGCTCGCGGCGACAAGCCAATTGGTACAACTGGCCGTGGTATCGGTCCTGCGTACGAAGATAAAGTAGCCCGTCGCGGTTTACGCGTAGGTGACTTATTCAATCCAGAATTATTCGCAGCTAAACTAAAAGAAGTACTTGAATACCATAACTTCACTTTAGTTAACTACTACAAAGTAGATGCTG
This sequence comes from Pseudoalteromonas sp. 2CM41L, assembly GCF_023161905.1. NCBI lineage: Bacteria > Pseudomonadati > Pseudomonadota > Gammaproteobacteria > Alteromonadales > Pseudoalteromonadaceae > Pseudoalteromonas > Pseudoalteromonas sp. 2CM41L. Next base: position 120,917 of record NZ_JALNTN010000012.1, on the reverse strand, counting down.
TTGATTTCCAAAAAACGTTTGATGATGCAATGGCTGTTGCAGACATCTTAAAAGCAATGGTTGTTGATGTAACTGAGCTTTTAGATCAAACACGTTTAGCGGGCGAACACATTTTATTTGAAGGTGCGCAAGGTACATTACTTGATATCGATCACGGTACTTACCCTTATGTAACCTCTTCAAACACCACTGCTGGTGGCGTTGCGACTGGTGCTGGTTTTGGTCCATTAAACCTTGACTACGTGTTAGGTATTATTAAAGCGTACACTACACGTGTTGGTTCTGGTCCTTTCCCTACAGAGCTTTACGATGGCCTTGAAAAACAAGACCCAGTGGGTAAGCACTTAGGTGATAAAGGTCATGAGTTTGGCGCGACAACAGGTCGTTTACGCCGTACTGGTTGGTTAGATGCTGTGGCAATGCGCCGCGCAGTTCAAATCAATAGCATCTCTGGTTTTTGTTTAACTAAGTTAGATGTTTTAGATGGTTTAGAAACGCTTAAAATCTGTACTGGTTACCAGCTTGAAGATGGCACAGTGACTAATGTAACGCCATTAGCTGCTGAGGGTTACGAGAAAGTAACACCAGTATATGAAGAGATGCCAGGTTGGTCTGAAAACACAGTTGGTGTAACTAGCCTTGAAGGCTTACCAAAAGCTGCGATTGACTACATCAAGCGTATCGAAGAAATCACAGGTGTACCTGTTGATATTATTTCTACCGGCCCAGATCGTGTAGAAACAATGGTACTTCGCAACCCGTTTGCTTAATCACCATTAGTTTAAAAAAAAGCTGCTTTTGCAGCTTTTTTTATGCCTAAAATTCACCTTGGAACGATCTTTGTATATTATTTGATAAGTTTTATTTTATACGTGGTAAACATGCGCCTATCTACCTGTAACACTTTTCTAGCGTCTTTGCTCACTCCGTTACTTTTATCTATAAGTAGCAATGTGTTAGCTGAAGAAACGCCCGCTGCGGTGCCGCTTTATACCGAACCGGAGCTGATTGCACTAATAAATAAAAATACACATTTGCAGCGTGTAAAGGCAGATGATTGCCAATTAGTACAAGATATAGAGGCAAGGGCCAATAAAATGGCGCTGCCATCTTACCAATTTTTATATGGCGATATGCTGGCATATAACGTGTGTGTTGAACGCAATGTGGAATTAGGTGTGTACTACATGCGTAAAGCAGCTGAACAAGGCTTAGCGGCTGCGTTAGAGCAGCTTGGACGTTATTACGACACGGGTCGCTTAGTGCAGCAAGATAAAGCTATGGCCATTACCTACTTACGAGAGGCCTCAGCGCAAGGGAACTTAAAAGCACAGCTAAGGCTGGTTAAGCTTTTTAATGCAGGCTACGGAAGCCCACGTGACTTTGAAGATGCGTATCGCTGGTTATTCAATGCCATGGTGGCAGATAAAGCAACGCATAAAAAAATTGAGCGTGCGCTTAGCTTACTCGCTCAAAAAATGCCCGATAGTGTTGTTGCCCGCGCACGATTACCCATGTAAGTGCCGATAACGCAAACTATTTATATAAAATAAAAAAGCCCTAATATTTAATTAGGGCTTTTTTGCAATAACTGGAAGAGGTTAGCTCTCTTCTTTATTTTTTGTTTTAGCGGGGTCTTTTAAGACCGACATTTTTGGCGGCTGAAGTGCAAATATACGCTCTCCCTCCTGCGGTGGCTTTTCCATATTACTGGTAAATGGGCGAAGCTTTACTGGCGTATCGTCGTCGTTGTCTTTATCACCTTTTAAAATAAACAACGGGATCGCTTCAGGGTTCATCTCTTGGTATTTTTCCCAATCAAATTCTTCTGAAATACGCGTCGCACTCACTTTACCGCCTTTAGCAATAATACTGCTTAGGCGAGCGTAAGAGCCATCTTCACCAAACAAAATTTGTCTAGATAGGAATGTTGCACTGTCTTTATTCGCTTTAGCATGCGAGGTAGATGAGCGCAGTGAAAATACATTTTTTTCATTCAACAAGTGAGAAAAATATTGTACACCAAGCGCATTATGGTGGCGGTTTGGTGAAAGTGCTAATACCGTTCTTATTGTTGTGAGCGGCAAGTAACGCTCAGCATGCTCTGATTGTGGGTTACCATAATAACAGGCAAGGCCGTCCATACGAGCCATTTTACAGTTCTCCCATGCGGGGTCTGATAGATGAACAGGAATGCTTTGCTCTTGTAAACCTTTACCTATAGCGCGAGATACATGGTTTGCACCAATAATCAGTATGGTATTTGGAGAAGGTTGGCGCACGCCCAATAGTTTAGCAACAGGAATAGCAGTTAAGCTTTGCAATACCACAGTGATGATAATAACGGTAAATATTAACGGCACCATTTTTTCTGCATCAGCTACGCCAGCTTCCATCATACTTAGCGCAAATACCGAGCCAACAGCAGCTGCAACAATACCTCTAGGGGCTATCCACGATAGCACCAAGCGCGATTTCATTGGCAAGTCAGTACCAAAAGTAGATATAGCAATACACAATGGACGCGCTATAAATAACACCACTGCAAGGAATATAAATACGTCGCTGTCTAACATCATCAAGTCAGAAAGCTGTAGCCGTGCAGCAAGTAAAATAAACAGTGATGATATTAAAATCATCGATAAGTCTTCTTTAAACTCAAGTACAGAATCGATTTCTAAATCATTTTGATTAGCAAGCCAAATACCAAATACGGTAACAGCCAATAATCCCGATTCATGACTTAAGTGATTAGATACCGAAAAGCTAATAAGCACCAAGGCAAGTATGCCAAATTTATGTAGTTCAAACGGTAGCCATTCACGGCGCATAAGCTGTGTGGTGATCCACCCCGCAACAACACCGATAGAAAGCCCTACGCCGACTGTTTTAACAAGTGCAACAATAGTGTGGCTAAGCACTTCTCCTTGGCCTACCAGCATGACTGCTTCAAATACAAGCACAGCAAAAAGAGCGCCGATTGGGTCAATTACAATGCCTTCCCATCGTAATATTCGGTCAATATCTTGTGTTGGGCGCATCGAATTAAGTAAAGGGGCTATTACAGTAGGCCCTGTTACTACTAGCACAGCGCCTAATACTGCCGCCACCCGCCAGTTAAGCTCAAGTAACCAATAGGCACTTAAGCTTATTACCACACAGGTGGTGATCATGCCGATAGAGCACAGGTTACGTACGACCTTACTTATGCCTTTTAATTCTCTAAAGTGCAAAGTAAGGGAGCCTTCAAATAAAATGACAGCAACGCTCAGTGACACAACAGGAAATAATAAATCACCCAGTAAAGCATCAGGGTCTAATACACCACTAAACGGCCCTAGCAATAAACCGGTAAGCAATAAGAACAAAATAGCGGGTACTTTAAACGCCCACGCTACCCATTGGGCAAGCACCGAACAAAGTGCGATACCGGCTATATAAATTGCTGACATAAATTAAGAATTCCTTATTTATCACAATGTGAAAAGTATAACTTTTGTTAAATATTAATACAGGGGTATACACGTGAAATGTTTAATTTGCTAATAAAATTTTAGCGCTTAATACAAAAATTGTAGGTTAAACTTATTGATTTATTTATAAAAATTGAATTAAAACTCAAAAATAAATATAACCCCTTGATTTTAAATGATTAACCGCTTAGAAGTGAGGCGTAGCTCTACATTAGAGTGATTTTTAGCCTTGATCTTACCCCTTGAAATGTCGTATTATATTTAGAGTTCAAACAATTAGTCATCTAAATATAATTTTGCAAAATAGTGGTAAGTATTAATACTAGCGTCATATTTGCCCTGTAATAATAGATTTGTACGCTATTATTACCATTAATTAGTAGCTATTGTATTATTGAATATCTTGGTATGGTTTTTTCAAGCAAGTTTATTTAAGCAATTAAGTAAATAAATGTTTGAGTTGAACTATTACTTTCAATGTTTAGCTCCCATCGTGGCGGCTAAATCTCGGTCCTTAAGTCATCACCCTATCTGTTGGTGTATCTGACTTTAGAGGCTCTATGTATGTTGTTAACAAAAAGGCCGCACACAGCTTTTTACAGCGATACATAAACAACACTTTTTATTTTTATATTTAATAGACCTCCATTTAATTTGGTTGGTGCTGTTTCATGTCTTTACAAATCTAAAAGCAATTTTAGGTCGTGTATTTGCGTGCGTTTAAAAAGTGTATAAACAAACAACCTATTCGAAATTGCGTATTTTATACGCAGTTACTTAGTTTTAGTTCACACTATGTGAATGCAGATAAAATGGAAAGTTGAGATTTTATGCAAAAGTTAAATTGGCGTCGTATTGTTTTAAAAGTAGGTAGTGCATTAATTGCTCCAGATCAAGATGGGTGCCGTTCACGCTACTTATTAACCATTGCGCAATTTATTGTTCGCTGTCGTGCTCGTGGTATTGAAGTTATTTTAGTATCTTCAGGCTCAGTAGCTGCAGGCTCACACTTATTCCCATCTGACATTCCACGTTCAGTTGTGATGAAAAAAGCGATGGCAGCGGCAGGTCAAACTGAAATGATGGCCATGTGGGATCGCTTTTTCGATTTTCCTTCAGCGCAATTATTATTAACCCATGGTGATTTGCGTGACCGTGAGCGCTATGAAAGTATTCGCGAAACTATTTTTACTTTGTTAGAGCATGGTGTACTGCCTATCATTAACGAAAATGATGCTGTAACAACTGATGACTTAAAAGTAGGTGACAACGATAACTTATCAGCCATGGTAGCGGCGGCCGCTGATGCCGATGCATTAATGATTTTTTCTGATGTAGATGGGCTGTATGATAAAAACCCAAATTTACACGACGATGCAGTTTTACTGCCTGAAATAAAATCAATTGATGAGTCTATTTATGCTATGGCAGGATGTGCTACAAGCTCTGTAGGAACCGGTGGCATGAAAACCAAAATTGAAGCTGCCGAAAAAGCAACGTCTCACGGTATTGCTACTTATATTATTAATGGCTTTAAAGAAGAAACCTTTAATAGATTATTGGCAGGTGACAACCCTGGTAGTGTTTTCCTTCCTTATGAAAAACCAATGCAAGAAGCTGTGCACTGGATGACGCATACAGCTAATGAGCAAGGTGAAGTAGTTGTAGATGGCTCGTTTGATGAGTCTCTTGAAGGTGAAAACGGTTGCATACGTGGCGATGAAATAATGGAAGTTCATGGTGAGTTTGCCATTGGCGATACCATTTTAGTTAGAAGCGAGGATGGCACACGTTTAGCAAAAGCCACCGCAAATTATAGTAGTTGCTTGTTAAGCTTTATTGCAGATAACGAGCAAAGTGAATTTAGCGAAAAAATGCAGGATTCTATTGGTCCTGTTATTTCAGAAAAAGATATCGCATTATTGGAGAAGTCATGAGTTTGATTACGGATATTTCACGCCAGGCAGCAAAAGCTGCAAACACACTTGCTTTACTCGACACCGAGACCAAAAACCAAGTGTTAACCGAAATGGCGGCAGCATTACGCGCAGAAAAAGCATTTATAATTAAAGAAAACGAAAGTGATTTAAGCGCAGCACGCGATAATAACTTAGCCGCTTCGATGATCGACCGCCTAACGCTTAACGATGAGCGCATTGAAGCAATGGCAGAGGGTATTGAAGTTATTGTAAGTTTAGATGATCCAGTCGGTCAGCTACGCGACATTACAGAGCGCCCGAATGGCATTAAAATACGTAAAATGCGTGTGCCATTAGGTGTTGTATGTATGATTTACGAAGCGCGTCCTAATGTAACTGCGGATGCAGGCGCATTGTGTTTTAAATCGGGTAATGGTGTTATTTTACGCGGCGGTAAAGAAGCCCTTAAAAGCTCGCAAGCCATTGCGAGTGTAATGCACGGTGTACTTGAAAAGCATAACTTACCTAAAGCGCTGATCTCAGTTATTCCTGATCCAGACCGTGCATTGCTTATGGAGCTAATGCAGCAACGCGAAAGTATTGATTTAATCATCCCACGTGGTGGCGAAGGCTTAATTAACTTTGTTACAGAAAACAGTACTATTCCTGTTATTCAGCACTTTAAAGGGGTGTGTCATTTATACGTAGACAAAGATGCCGACTTAGAGGTTGCACTTAATTTACTATTAAATGGTAAAACACAGCGCACAGGCGTATGTAATGCGCTTGAAGGGCTAGTGGTTCACCAAGACGTTGCTGATGAATTTTTAAATTTATGTGCCGTTGTATTGCGCCAAGAAGGTGTGAAAATTAATGCAGATGAGCAAGCTGCAAAATACTTCGATAATGCTACAGTACTTGCTGATAATGAATTTGGTGAAGAATACTTAGATTTAGAAATTGCTATTCGTGTAGTACCAAGCTTTAGTGCTGCAGTGGAGCATATTGCTCAATTTGGTTCAAACCACACTGAGGTTATTTGTACTAAAAATGATACTGCGGCTGAGCTTTTCCAACGCAGTGTTGATGCATCGGTAGTAATGGTAAATGCATCATCGCGTTTCTCAGATGGCTCGCAATTAGGGTTAGGTGCTGAAATAGGTATAGCTACAACTAAGCTACATGCTTATGGTCCTATGGGTCTTGAGTCACTTACAACTGAAAAGTATTTAGTTAATGGCGAAGGCCAAGTACGGAAGTAATATATTTCACATATAAAAAACGCCGATTGTTTAATCGGCGTTTTTTTATGCGTTTTGCAAAGTATGGTTTAGTTTTTCTAACCAGCTTTCTAATGGCTCAGGCCGGTGCAGATGGTATCCTTGTAGGATAACCTCAGGGTACTCTTGTAATAAGTCAAAGTGCGATTGATTCTCGACTCCCTCCGCTACCACTTCTAATTGAAACAACCTGCCAAGGCTGACAATCATATCAATAATTAATTTATCGTTGTTATCAGTGGGGGCTTCAAGCACAAATGAGCGATCTATTTTTAGCTCATGAATAGGTAACTGTTTTAAGTAGGTTAAACTTGAGTAGCCCGTGCCAAAGTCATCTATTGATACACGTACGCCCAGCTTTTTAAGGTAGTGTACGGCTTCAATGGCCGCTTCCATGTGATTAAGTAACGTCCCCTCTATTATCTCAATGGTGAGTTGCTGAGGATTAATATCAACACTTTTAATTTGCTCGCTTATAAAGTTTAAAAATCGCGGTTCATGAAAATGGCGACCGCTTATATTTACCGAAATATTCAAACTTGGGTGGCTGTATTTAAGCTTGGTAAGTAAATTAAGTGCATTAGTCGTAACCCAGCAGTCTAACTCAAAAATAACATCAGATTCTTCAGCTATTGATATAAATTCACATGGGCTTATAAAGCCTTTTTGAGGGTGATTCCAGCGCAGCAGTATTTCTGCGCCTTTTAACGTTTGCTTACTATCAAATTGCGACTGCAAAAATATAGATAGCTCATTTTGAGGAATGGCTTTTCTTAAGTCTTGTTCAATTTCAAAACGTCGTTTAGCTTGCTCGCCAAATGTGGTATCAAAAAATGTAACTCTGTTTCCGCCTTTTTCTTTGGCTTTATAGCAGGCTGCTTCACAATTTCTGATTGTCTCAATAGCACTTTCCCATACATCGTCTCGCGGGAAAATATAAGTGCCTATACTAATTGTTAAGCTAACCTCTTGCCCATCAACGTCAAAAGGGCGGTTGACTGCGTTTAAAAGCTCTTGTGCTTTGTTTTCGGCGATTGATTGCGCACGTGTACGCCCAATTCCTTTATCTACGCTACATAAAGCAGCAAATTCATCACTGCCTAAGCGTGCAATAATATCTTTTTTATCTACATTGGCATGAATACGCTGAGCAAGCTCCTTTAAAATATTATCGCCTGCTAAAAGCCCTAAGCCATCATTAATAGAGTGAAAGCTGTCAATGTCGATAATATAAATATAGGCACATGTTTTATCGCTACTGCACTCTTGCAGTTGTTGCTCTAACTGTTTTAAAAAGCCATTACGATTAGGCAGTTTAGTAAGCTCATCATGCCAAGTTAGGTAATCTATGCGCTCTTGCGTTACTTTTACGCTTGAAATATCACTAAAAACGCCAATGTAGTGAATATTGGTATCTTGCTCGCTCTTTACCTTACTAAGCGTTAATAGCTCGGGGTATAGCTCGCCATTTTTTCTTCGTGTTACAAGTTCACCGCTCCAGTAGCCAGCTTCATATGCGTGTTTCCACACTTCATCAAAGCTAATACTTGGGTGATTATTTTGTTTGATCTCTTTTAAATCCATTTCCAGCGATTCGGCTTCGCAATAGCCGGTAATTCTACAAAATGATGGATTAACCGCGATAATCTTGCCATCGCTATTAGTAATTACAACACCATCGGCGGTACTGGTAAGTGCCTGGTAAAATAACTTTTGCTTAGATGACAGCTGCTTTAGCTCTTCCTCGCGTTGGCTTAACTCTTTTGCAAGAGCTTCTATTTCGAGTAATTTGTCGTGTAAGTCAAAGTTTTTTTCAATGAGCCTGTCTAGCATGCCTTGCGAAGTAATATGTGTACGTATACGCGCTCTTACCAAAGCTAATTTGTAGGGTTTATGAATATAATCAATGGCACCCATTGCAAAGCCTTTCTCTTCAGACTCTTCTTCAGTAAGTGCGGTGACAAAAATAATGGGAATGCCTTTGGTATTTTGTTTAGCTTTTAATCTTTGACATACTTCATAGCCATCCATGCCTGGCATCATAATATCGAGTAAAATTAAATCTGGGCGCGTGGATTCAACAAACACAAGCGCTTGTTCGCCACTTGTTGAAATGCGTACATCGTAGTCTGCAAGTAAGCCTTCAACTAATACATGTAGGTTGCTAGGTTCGTCATCAACAATGAGTATCAAAGGCTTTCGCGGTTGAGTTACTGCAGTTTCATTATTGTTAGCGAGAAAGGTTGAATGCACACTAAATCCTTATTCTTTAATAACCCCTTAAAGTTAGTTTATAGTTGCCATAATTGTCTAGTTTTTATAGTTATTTCTGTATTTATCAATAAGTTTAATCACTAAAGCGTAGTTAAAGTTATCTATTGCCTCTTTTAGCTTGAATAATGGATGGGAATGATCGAATTTTTGAAGCGCAATTTCTCTAACTAATTTACTAGGAATAGGACGGGCAGATAACGCTAAAGAATAGATTTCATCAATTAATGTATCTGGATTTTGCCCAGAGCTCATAGCTTCTGGCTGATGATTATAAGAGTTTGTTACCAGTAGCTGTCTTACTGCATAAAGTGCTAAGGTCAATTGTTCATTAAAAACACTAAGATCGGTGCATGCGTTACTGCTCAGTTCTAACTCTGCTTTTTTAGCGCTTTGCTCTAGTAGCTCTAACCCTAGGGTGCCGGCTAAGCCTTTTAAGTTATGCATCGCTCTAGCTAATGTTTTATGCTCATTATTTTTCAAGTGCTTTACAGCTACCTCCATAAAGTGGCTGTAATCGGTATTAAACTTAGTGAATATTGAATTAATGAGTTCATTATTATCTTCAAGATTAGACCGTGCTACATTGAGGTTTAATGTACTTAACGTATGGGTTTTTGTTAGATGCTTTTCTATGCTGTCACAAAGCAGACCAAATAATAACGGCTTGACTAAATAGTCATCCATGCCTGCTCGAATGGCGGCTTTTTTATCATTAGAAAATACAGCTGCAGTTACAGCAACAATAGGCGTTGTATAACCCCTTTGACGCAGTATACGTGTCGCTTCTAGGCCATCCATCACTGGCATTTGAATATCCATAAAAATAATATCAATCGTGTTTTCTTCTACTTTAATGAGTGCTTCCTCGCCATTACTTGCAGAGATAACAGTCATATTCATTTTAGTTAATAGTGCTTCAAGAATCTCTTGGTTTACAGGGTTATCATCTACTGCAAGTGCGGTGTAACCGGTAAACTGTGGGTAAGACTCTCCTTCTTTAAGCTGTGTTGAGTCGGGCAATAATAAACGCATTAACTGAGAATCAGTGTGAGTATTACCTATTGTTATAATATCAATATGATCGCTATCGGGGACTGCCTGCGGATGCTCTTGATCGTTAATGAGTAAAATAAGCAGCAGTTTGTGTTTATTTTTTTGTTTTTGTAAGTACAGTTGCTGCAAAATAAAATTATCTTTTAGTTCTTTGTGTGACAACGTCATGATCACAATATTAAAAGGGTTACTCGGTTGAGACATTTTTGCAATTGCACGTAGCGGCTCTTGGGTAATTTCTGCAGTAATATCAGCGTTACTTAATAACTTAGTGAGTGATTTTATTTGCTCAGTATCGGGACTAATTAGTAAGGCATGCTTTTTAAGCGCTTCTTTGCTCGTCATTTTAAACGGTAGTGTAAAATAAAACTCACTCCCGACGTGGGGTGTGCTGCGTACTTGTATTTCGCCGCCTAGTAACTTGGTTAGTTGCTTACAAATAGTTAAACCTAATCCGGTGCCGCCATATTTACGTGTTGTGCTGGAATCGCCTTGGTAGAACGAGTCAAAAATTGAGGCGGTTTGCTCTGGCGTCATGCCTATGCCTGTGTCTTTAATACCAAAGCGTAACTGTATTTGCTGCTCATCTTGTGTTGTGGCCTCAATTGTTACAGTTACTTCACCGCGCTCTGTAAATTTAATGGCATTACCTACACAGTTATTAATAATTTGACTCAAGTGCAGTGGATCGCCCATCAGCTCAAGCCCTGCATCAACATGCAATACAAAATTAAGGCGCAACCCTTTTTGTTTCGCATTTACCGAAAATAAATTTTTTACATTAGAAACAACGGTATGCAAAGTAAAAGGGATTGATTCAAGCTTTACTTTGTCAGACTCAAGCTTTGAAAAGTCGAGTACGTTATTAAGTATTTGCAGTAAGTTTTGAGCACTAGAAAACGCTTTATCTGCATAGTGTTTTTGTTTTGCTGGAAGAGCGCTGCTTTGTAATAGCTGCAGCATGCCTAAAATACCGTTCATTGGAGTGCGAAGCTCATGGCTCATATTAGCTACAAAGTCACCTTTCGCTTGGTTGGCATTTTTTGCTTGGGTGATGGCAACTGTAAGCTCTTTATTCATTAATTCCATTTTAGAATTAAGCGCTTGGGTTTCTGCTAGTAGCTCTTTTGTTTGTTTGTTTTTTAAATACAGCGCATTAGCCGCGGTAATAACCGAGTTAATTTCATTTTGATGATGCTCATCACTATTTAGTGTTACTTGCTTTTCATTGCTCATATCATTTAACAGCTTAGTTAATTTCGCAATGGGCTTAATGACAGAGTTAAATATAAAAAAGGTAATTACTATTATGATAACAGTGATCAGCGCGGCAAAAAGGTTGGCCATTTCGGTACTTTTTAATACGTGGTCTCTTAGCTGCTGCTCGGTCTGGGTGAGCTTTTGCTTCTCTACATCCCTAATTTTTTCGGCTAGGTAAAGCAGCTCGTTTTCTATTCCTGTTAAAACTACATTTATCGAAAACGTATAGCTACGGGTTAAAATAACTAATTGGCTATACGCTTGCTCAAGCTCGTCAGTATTATTAAGTAGTTTAACATTAGCGGTTTCAATACTCGCCAGTAGGGTATTTAAGTGTGCTAGGTTATCTTGCACATTTTGTGCTTCATCATAATTTGGCTTGTGTAAATAATTGGTTGTTGCTTGTTCTATATTGCTAATAGTTAAAAGGGTATTCACTATTTTATTTTGCTTGCTGGTTAGCGTGTTTTTTTTAAGCTCATTAAGTTGTGCTTTTAGCGCTTCAATAGGTTGTTTGAACTGTGTAATGTACAGCTGCTCTCGTTTGGTTCTGTTAACGACTACGCGATTAAATGTATCTTGATAATTATTTAAGTACTCGTTAAGGCGCTTTATATTGTTTTGATAGTTTTCATCATACTCATTTAAATATGTACTTATCGTATCTAAATCCCTTTTTGCAGCATTTAAGTGCATATTAAACTTTTCAATGGTATTGCTATTAGCATGATCTAGATAAGCAATGGCTTGGCTTTGTAAAGAAATCACATCGTTTTCTAAACGGGTAACGGACTCGCTTTGTAATAAAGCTTTGTGCTGCGCATTTTGCAGCTCAAAAAGTGATTTTTGCGAATAATTGAATAGGTAACTTTGCAAAATTAATAAAGTAATTAATACGCATAGGGCAATTATTATTTTTGATTTTATTGAACGGGTTATCATTATCTGCTTATTAACTCATACCATTTTTGCAAGCTGTAATCGTAAGTCGGCATAACGCTATTCCAAACAGCTACATTGCTTAAGCGTTTTAAATAGCTACCACCATTTCGCTGCTCGCCGGCTTTTACTGCGACTTGTTTTTGGGTGTTTAGTAAGTCAACCGTAGTGGGCTTGCCTAAGTACCAGTAATCCCATTCACTTGGTGAAAGCATTGCTTTTGAGCGTTGTGGGTTACTAATGTAATACCCTTGGCGAGCAATAAATGCGCCGGCCCACCCCGAAAGCCACCAGTTCATGTAATCGTATGCGGCATCTTTTTGGTTATTATTAACCTGTGACGATAAGCACATTACCCCATGCCAGCCACGGTAGCCCTCTTTTGGAGCGGCAAATCGCACGTTAACATTTTGACTATTGAGCGCGGCCACAGCGGGGGAAAACATACTTTCTATGTGCACGCGTTGGCTTTTCATAAATTCAACAGACTCTGGCACCGAGTTCCAATAACCTGCAAAATGCCCTTGGCGTTTATAGTCAATTAAAATACTAAATAAACGGTCAAGCTCGGAGCGAGTAATCGCACCAATATCTTTAAATGTTATTAACCCTTTGCTTTGTGCTGCCAAGGCAAGGTCAAATAAGCCAATTGTGGGTGCATTTACAATGCCTACTTTACCCCGGTGGGCATCATCAAGTAACCAGCCCCAACTTTCAGTTTCGTAGGCAATACCAGGTATTATCTTAGCGGTGTTATAGCCAAAAGAGTCAACATTATGTACATAGGGCAAAAAGCTAATGTAATCGCTTTCGTTTGCGCTTAGTGTGCCGTCCTCTTGTACATTGAGTAATTTATAAGGGGCGTCGCCTGCACCTAATTTTGCATCGGGGGTGAGCTTCCCCGTTTTGGTTAGAGAATTTATTTCATTAAAGTAGGTTAGTCGTTTTTTTTCTATAGGCTGAATAGACCCCGCCCGCCAAAGTACATTAATACTGTTTGACCATTGCTCGTATAAATCAAATGAGCCAGGGTCCATGGAGGCTTTTTGTAATACGGCAGCACTACCGGCAGGGGAAAATTCTATATTTATGCCTAAATCAAGCATTGCTTGTTTACGAATGGCTTCTTGTAGCGTGACATGTGTTCCTAAGACTCTTAGGGTTACTTTTTTTCGGGCAAAAACATAAGGTACATGCGTAACTACGCCGGCGGTTAAACCGATGACAGCGAGCTTTTTTAATGTGGTGCGTTTAGGGGTATCCATTGTTTAAGCCAAAAGTATGATTGCTACAGATGAGATAATTTATAGCCAACAAAGACTAAACAAACAAGGAATGAGCAAATATAAAAGTTATTGTGTAGAAGATAAAAGAATAATAAGACGATGAAAAATAGGAAGTAATAGAAGAGTAGGAAAGTGGTGGAGCTAAGCAGGATCGAACTGCTGACCTCCTGCGTGCAAGGCAGGCGCTCTCCCAGCTGAGCTATAGCCCCACATTCCTAAATTACATAGTTGTAATTACTTGGCTGCTGAGTTCCAAGCGGGGTGAACTTTAAATATTTTTATAAATTTGGTCAAGTATTTTTTAGCAATATTTAACTGTTATCGTTTATTTTTGATAGACTCGAGAAAAATACCTCGCGAAACGACAAAAACAATGAAAAAAAGTATTTGTATACTTGCTTTGCTACTTGCAGGGTGTGCCAGTAATGAAGCGCCTCCTTATGAAATAAATAACAAGCAGTTTTATGAGAACCTGGATGAGCAAGGTAACAAAATATTTGCTTATGTTGTATCGGTAAAGGCTGAGCATCGCAGTAACATAAACTTAAATAACGGCGGGCGAGGCGAAAAAAGACCGAGCCGCTCTGATGTAAAACGTTACATAGAACAAGAACACTTCGAAGACTCTAGTGTGTTAAAACTTAAGCTTGAGGATGAAGCCGTCAGGTTTTTAAACGAAACCCTCAGTGAAAATAACTATTGTGAAAATAAACACGAAATTACACAAGTACTATGGCGTGACTTAAGTGTGCAGCTAAGAGGGCGTTGTTTGTAGTATGTTGGCCGATAAAGCAAAGCTTGCGCAGTTGTTAGCGCAATTAGGTATAAATTACGATGTAATAGAACACCCTGCGTTACATACCAGTTTAGATGCTGATGCATTTATGGTGGAGCGCCCAGGTACGCGACTTAAAAACTTGTTTTTGCGTGATAACGAGGGCAAAAAGCACTTTTTAGTAATTACCGCACACGACAAACAGCTCGATTTAAAAACCCTATCTAAGCAACAGGGGCTTTCTCGGTTGGGGTTTGCCTCTAGCGAGCGGTTAGCACGTTATTTAAAAGTGGCGCCCGGGTGTGTGTCTATGCTTGCTTTAGCAAACGATAAACAAAGCAATGTTACTTTGTGGCTTGATCAAGATATTTGGTTTAACAAGCTGTTTCATTGTCACCCGTTTGAAAACACCCAAACTTGGCTGCTTACAAAAAATGATTTAAATACCTTTTTTGAGCATACAGGGCATCACCCTCGGGTAATGTTTTTACCTTCTCGATAGCCTAAAGTGACTAAGACTAAACCAATAAAACACACACTCAGTAAGCAAAGCATAAATGCAGTTTGCCCTGAGTGTTGATAAACAATACCTGGCAATAACGAGCCCAGTGCCCCACCACTATAATAAAACGATACATACCCGCCATTCGTAACACTTGCAGGCGCTTTGCTAATCTTGTTAACAAGCGGAGCAGCGCTTGAGTGTATAACAAACATAGCAGCACAAAATAACGTAAACGCGATTAAAAACACACTCAGTTGCTGGCTTATAAGTAATACAATGCTTAAGTTATACACGATAAAAATCGCAGCAAGTAAATGCCAAGCTGAAGGCACTTTTTTAGCAAGCCAAGGTGTTGCAATAGATGCTAAAGCACCGATTAAGTAGCCGCTGTACACTAAGCCAATATCGCGTGTGTTTGTAATTAAAAAGGTGTTTTGCAAAATAAACGGTAGGTAATTTAATAAGGCTGCAAAGCAAAAAAACATGCAAAAAACGGCGCCATACAATTTTAGTACTGCCGCATCTTTTAGCTGCTTAATATACGTTAACGGCGTAAGTGCTGACTGATTAGATACCACAAAGCCCGTGGGCTTTATACTTATAGCCAGGCCAATAAGCACAATCGAAATAACATAATAAAAACTTTGCCAATGCCATACATCACTAAATAAAGCGGCTAATACTCGGCCAAAGTAGCCGCCAGCTATGGTACTGCCTATGTATAAGGTCATATTTTTTTGTAAGGCATCTGCGCTGTAACGTATACCAATAAAGCTTGTCATCGCGGTAAGCGCGGCAGGTAAGGTTAAGCCTTGTATAAAACGCACCAAAAGTAATAGCTCAAAACTTGGCGCTACTGTAAACAGTATGCAGCTCACTCCTAAAATAAACATAGCAATACGTAAAATAATAAGCGGGTTTTGCTTGGCTAAAAATAGCCCATAAACCAAAGGTGCAATTGCTAAAGGCAGCATGGTGACGCTCATTAAGCTGCCGGCAAGCGCAGGGGAAACGTTAAATTCGCTAGCAAATAAGCTCAATAAAGGCTGAGGTGCGTACAGCACAAAAAATATAAACACCGAGCAAATAAGTAAGTGAGCAAAACGCATTGTAGGGCTTAAAACATAAGCTGATAAGTTAGCCAAAGTATATGAAAAATGGCTTATATTTCATAGGTTAAATCATTAACAATTGCGCTAAATCAAAGTGTATATTCAGCCCTTTGCTAGATTAATGCTAATAGCACTGTTATTTGTACTCGTTGGTGATTAAAATAAACCTAATATAAGTTTTTAGTGGAACAAAGCCATGGGTTCATTACAAGACCAATTGCTGCAAGCAGGGTTAACAACATCGCACAAAGCTAAAGTTGCTAAGTCAGAAAAACGTAAGCAACAAAAAAAGCAAAAAAAAGGGGCTACCAGTAACCCAAGCGATCTGCAAAAGCACATACAGCAAACTAAATTAGAGCAGCAAAAAAAGGCTGAAGAACTTAACCAGTCGCGCCAAGAAGAGCTTAAGCAACGTGAGCAAGTTGCTCGTGTTAAGCAAATACTTGAGCACCATAACCAAGACTCTATCCGCGGTGAGCGTACCTTTAATTTTACTTACGATAACAAAGTAAAAGGGATAGACGTAAACGAGAAAACCCAAAAAGCGTTATCGGGTGGTCGTTTAGCTATTTGTGTACTGGAAGGGCAGTTTTACGTACTCGATGATGAGCCGGCGCGTAAAGTCGCAGAAGTTGATGAAAAGTACATTGTTTTTCATGTTGAACCTGAAAACAAACCAAAAGATGAAGACGACCCATATGCAGACTTTGAAGTACCAGATGATTTAGTATGGTAAGTGTCTGTTCAGTATTGTTTGCTAAAGTTAACAACAATGGCTGAAAACGTAGTCATGTTTGTTTGATCGCCTAACGTAAATTGATACGTATGCTTTTTACTAGATTGTTTACTACAATCAATAGACTATTTTCTAACCGTCAAAAAGAAGAGTGAATATAATGAGCAAGATGAAAGCACTAATAGTAGGCGCGGGTATTAGTTTAGCCGCAAGTTTTTCGTTTAACGCCGCCGCTGCTGATGGCGAAGCCCTTTACACCCAAAAAATGTGTCAAACATGTCACGGTGCAGAAGGTAAAGCACCTATTATGGGCGCATACCCTAAAATTAATGGTCAAAACAAAGACTATTTAGTGGCCCAAATGAAAGATATTAAATCGGGCGCGCGTAGCAATGGTATGACTGCCGCAATGAAAGCAATGGTTGCAACGGTAACGGACGAAGAGTTTGAAGCAATTGCTGACTACCTTTCAAAGGTAAAATAAAGCACTGCGTTTAAAAACGTATTATCGTTTTAAATTAAAGCGCAGCGTAAACAGCCACACAATTGTGTGGCTGTTTTGTTTGTGTTTGCTATAAAATTAATACTGCTTTAGACTTCTAAACATCTATTCGTACTTGTGTTGTTGTACGTATTTTAAAAGGCTGATTATGATTGATTTACCCCAACTAGATTTAAAAAATAAAGTGTCGGAGCAAGAGTGGCAATTGCGCGTAGATTTAGCTGCTTGCTACCGATTAGTTGAGCATTTTCGTTGGGGGGATTTAATATACACGCATTTATCGGCACGTTTACCTGGCACTGATCACTACCTTGTAAATGCGTTTGGCTTAACGTTTGACGAAGTAACTGCATCAAACCTAGTAAAGGTTGATTTGCACGGCAATATTATTGACGACACCCCCTTTAGCATCAACCCGGCAGGTTTTACTATTCATAGCGCAATTCACGAAGTGCGTGAAGATGCTCATTGTGTTATTCACTTACATACAAAAGAAACCATTGCCGTTGCTACACAAAAAAATGGCCTATTGCCACTAAGCCAATACTCTATGTTTTCGCTCCCTTCGCTGTCGTACCATGGCTATGAAGGGCTGGCTGTAAATGATGACGAGCGCAAAGTATTACAAGATGATTTAGGCAATACCAATCATATGCTATTGGTAAATCATGGTGGCTTAACCGTAGGCCCAACCGTAGGCGATGCCTTTATGCGTTTTTATGACTTGCAACGTGCCTGCGAAATTCAGCTTGCATTACAAGCCAGCTCACAAGAGGTTATTCCGGTGCCGCAGCCAATTATCGACAATATTTATAACCAAGCTAATGTGGTACATAGCGGCAGCACAGGTGGGCAATTAGCGTGGCCTGCCATGCTGCGAAAAGCGTACCGACTTGATCCCAGTTTTGCACAATAGCCTGCGTGGCTAATAAGGAATTTTAATGAAAGTAAATCGCGTAGAAGTATTTGATATTCATTGCCCAGAGCGTCCAGCCTGGACGCCGGTTTTTGTACGTATTCATACCGATGAAGGTATTAGTGGTGTAGGTGAGGCTGGTTTAGCTTACGATTTAGGCCACAGCGCAGCAGCAGCAATGATAAAAGAAATGGCTGATGCTTTTTTAATTGGGCACGACCCGTTTCAAACCGAAAAGTTATGGTCGCGTATGTTACGCGAAAGCTTTTGGGGTTTAGGTGGCGGCCCTGTTGTTTATGCAGCAATGAGCGCCATAGACACAGCACTTTGGGATATAAAAGGTAAAGCACTTGGTTTACCGGTATACCAATTACTGGGCGGCAAAGTAAACGATAAGCTACGTACTTATGCATCGCAGCTACAGTTTGATTGGGACAGCGAATTTAAAGCGTTAGTACAACCGCAAGAATACGCAGAAGCGGCGTTAAAAGCGATTGGCGAAGGTTATGATGCAGTAAAAGTTGACCCTATCCAATACGATAAAGACGGCAATACGTATTACGACCGTACTAAAATAATTTCTCGCGCCGAAATGAAGCTATACCGTGCTCGTATGCAAGCTATACGTGAAGCAGTTGGTGACGAAGTGGATATTATTTTTGAGTGCCACAGCTTACCTGGCGCGACCTCTGCTATACAAATTGGTGAAATAGCCGAAGAGTTTGATTGCATGTACTACGAGGAGCCAGTTAACTACTTAAATCATTCTTTACATGCAAAAGTAGCAGATAAAGTGGCAGTGCCAATTGCAGGCGGTGAGCGTTTATACAACCGCTGGGGTGTGCGCCCTTATTTAGAAGATCAAAGCATTGATGTACTACAACCTGATATCGGTTTATGTGGTGGCTTTACTGAAACTAAAAAAGTATGTGACTACGCCGATATTTTTGATGTGCGTATTCAGGCGCATGTATGTGGCGGGCCAGTTGCCACTGCCGCGTCGTTACATTTAGAAACCGCTATTCCTAACTTTTTGATTCATGAGCATCATACATATGCCATTAAAAAGTGGAACCGAGAGCTGTGCTTACAAGATCCACAACCAAAAAATGGCTTTTTTAAAGTATCAGAAGAGCCAGGCTTAGGCATTGAATTAAATGATGAGATTGTTATGCGCTCGCAGCGTGTAGAAATTAAATAATTTAAGCTTTATTTAAATACTATTGTTTAAAGTAAAAGCCGGTAAGTGATAACTCACTTACCGGCTTTTTTATAGCTGTGTTTCTCTAATACCTATGAGCAATACCATTTGAATAGATAGTGGATTAATTGGCAAGATTAATTGTACACGTAACGCCTTTTATCTCAGCGGTGGCTTTACTATCAAGGTGGCGTATATAGCAGCGATTATTGTTTATCATTAACTCAAATTGATCGGGAAAGTTAAGCTTTTGATTGGCTGTTATATCGCTACGGTTTGTGTTTTTAAGAGTAAAGGTACTGGTGTGAATAAAGATATCGTCAGCAAGCGTTACGTTTTTTATATGCATTAAGCGCTCTATAACACGCTCTACCGCTTGGCTATTTGGCTCGGTAAGTAAGGCATGATGCAGCTTAGGAGTAGGCTGCGTGTTAGATGCGCAACCACTTAAAATAGTTAAGATGCCAAGGGCTGATAATCGCGAATGTAATGTCATAGTCATTGCCGCATTTACGTAAGTGGTTAAATTTAATATAGCTTATCTAGGGTATGTTATAAAAATGCTTAGCATTTGCGTAGCTAAGGTTGTGCCATATTTTATTTGTTTTACACAAGGCTTGATGGCTATGCCAAACATCATTATAGCTTGCGTTAATTTGGCAAACCGGAAAGTTACTCGCAAACATAATGCGCTGCTCGCCAAAGTACGAGAACATAGTTTCAAAACAATCTTGTTGCTGTTGTAAATTCAACGCTAAAAGCTCAAAACCCGAAAACTTAATCGCTATATTATTGTGCGCACTTAACATGCGAATGCTTTGCCGCCAGTTATTAATATTATTAGGTAGGCCGCCATGGTTTATTATTATTTTTAGCTGAGGCAGCGCCTTTGCGTAACGAGCAAGCTGAGCGGCTATTGCGGTATTTTCAAGCTCAAACTGGGCTTCATAATGCAGCCCTTGCTGGCAAAGGGATTGCAAATTACTAAAGCACTCTGGATTTAATAATCGCTGTGCATCTGCGCCTTCGGTGATATCCCGTATGCCTATTAAATGCGGGTGGGCAAGGGCGTTTATTGCTTTTGCAAATTGCACAGGTGCGCAATCTAACTGAGCGTAACTAATGGCTTTAAAGGGAAGCTTTTTTAAATGCGCCGTTAGCCAATTAAGTTCGTTAATGGGGGCGTTGTTATCAAAACCAGCCTCTACATGTACTATGCCGGCGAGGGTAAAGTCGCTGCTCTCTAGTAGCTCTTTTTCGCTAATAGGTTGTTTTATTAACTCTAAATTTGGCCATGCTGGTGGGTTTTCGCCTTGCAGCCAAGTATATTGCCCCTCGGCAAGGTTAAAAAAATGCACGTGGGGGTCAATAATTTGCAGGCTCATCGGCATGTGCTCATTGTGTGGTATATCCGCCATCAATATTTTGTAGGCTACCGGTTATAAAGCTTGCATCATCACTTGCTAAAAAGCTAACTAACGCGGCAACTTCATCAGCTTGTCCTAAGCGGTTTAGCGGTTGAAGGCTTGCCTCTTCTGCCACTATATCGGCCTTGTTAGCCCCACTTTTTTTACAATAAGCATCTATCGCGTTATGAAATAGAGGGGTTTCTATTGTCCCTGGGCATACCGCATTCGCGCGAATATTAAATTGGGCGTAATCAAGTGCTGTAGTTTTTGCCATAGAAGCAAGAGCATGCTTTGTCAGGTTGTAGGCAAACGAGTTAGGTTTACCAATTATTGCCTGATCTGAGGCTATTAAAATAATGGCGCCATTGTTTTGCGCTTTCATGCTGGGTAGTACACTTTGTACAGCCGCATAGGCCCCTTTAACGTTCAATGCAAATAATGCATCGAAAGTATGCTCATCGGTATCCTCAATGCTAGCACTGAGGTGTTTACCAGCGTTAGAAACAAGTACATCTATGCGTGAGCTTTGTTTACAAATGGCCGTAATACATGCTTTTACAGCACTAACATTACTCACATCGCATTGATGAAAAACCCCCAGCTCGCTGTACTCAATATCCAAATTGTGCACCGTGTAGCCATTTTCAATAAAGCGTTTTACAACCGCTAACCCAATGCCTTTTGTACCGCCTGTAACAATAGCAACCTTAGACATACTTGCTCCTAATTTAAGGTGTGTGATTAGTGAGAGTGACCACAGCCGCCTTCAGCGTGAACATGGCCATGCGAAATCTCTTCACTGGTTGCTTCACGAACCGATACCACTTCTAAATCAAACGTTAGCGTTTTGCCTGCAAACGGGTGGTTTAAATCGCAATCTGCATTAAAGCGGCCTACTTTAACTAATGTTACCTGGTGTTGGCCTTGGTTTGAGTGCACCATCGCAGTCATACCTGGTTTCCACACTTTTACGTCACCTTGTAGGTGCTTAAGCGGAATACGCTGAATTAAATCGTCAACGCGCTCACCGTATGACTCGCTAGGCTCAAGTGTTACGCTAAACTTATCGCCTGCGGCTTTGCCTTCAAGGGCTTTTTCTAAGCCAGGAAGCATGCCTTCGCTGCCATGAATATAGCTAAGAGGCGCGTGGTTTACACTGCTTTCTAGTTGCTCGCCCGCTTCGCTTAATGTGTAATGAAATTCAACTGCTGAATTTTTGCTAATTTGCATGCTTGTCTCTTTAAGTTTTTGACTAAGTTAAAAGCCGATTTTACGCGAAATACCGAGCTTTATAAACTCAGCGTGGTTGAATAAGTGATTTTTGTAGATCTTGCAGTAAATCTTGTTTTTGCTGCGGCTGTTTGGGTTTTTCTGCCTGGGGAATAAATAGCGTTAATTGCGTGCCAGGCTTTAAAATGCTTGAGGCACTTAAGTTGTTCCATTTAGCTAAATCACTGTGTGGCACTTCGTAAAGCTGACTAATGCTCCACAAGCTATCGCCTTGTTTTACTTCATAGTCTATTTCAAGAGTGGGGATCGCGACTTCTTGTGGCTCTAAATAAGGACTAATTTGATAATCTATAGTGAGCGATTTGGGGAGCGTTTTAGGCTGTCCAACCAGCAGTTTTTCCCCTATGCCTATCATATTATTTTGTTTGCCATTGAGCTGCTTTAACGCGTTTACCGACATGCTGAAGCGCCTTGCAATGCTGTATAGCGTATCATTTTTTTTAACAATGTATTCGCCTGCAAAATTAGACTTAAAAAACTGACTTTTTAACAGTGCTTCTTGGCCGACAGGTAAAAGCAATGAGTGGGGGCCATTAGGTGAGCTTTGATTTTTTAAATAGCCTTGGTTAAGCGCGTGCAACTGTTTTGAGCCAACCCCAGAGAGCTTAGCGATGACCGAAAAATCAAACTGTTGGCCAACATTCATTTGCGTTGTTATTGGTTTATTAGCCAGTTTAGGGCGCTTAAAACCTTTTTGCGGGTGTTTAACTAAGTAGCTTAGCGCTAACAGTTTAGGTACGTAGTCGGCCGTTTCTTTTGGCAGCTTTAGAGAAAAGTAATCGGTACTTTTACCGCGTTTTTTATTTCGCTCAATGGCTCGTTTAACACGCCCCTCACCACTATTATAAGCCGCTAAGGCGTGTAGCCAGTCGCCATCAAAGCGTTTGTGTAAATAGCTGAGGTATTTAAGTGCGGCATCGGTGGAGGCAAGTACATCTTGTCGTCCGTCATACCACTGATCGGATTTAATGCCAAAATGATGCGCTGTGGCGGCCACTAACTGCCACACGCCTACTGCTTGCTGCGATGAGGCAATGGTGGGTCTAAAATCACTTTCTACAAAGGGCAGTAAAGCCAGCTCCATAGGCAGGCGCTTTTGCTCAATTTTTTTTACGATATGATACAAATAAGGCGCGGCGCGTTTATTTACCGTGGGTAAATAGTTAGGTTGTTTTAAATACCAGTTAATACGCTTTTTTAAGGCGCGATTTTGATACACCGTAAAATGTAGGTTGTTGGCAATATGCGCCCATAGGTTTTTAGCTTTGGCGGGGCGCTTTTTTACAATTGTTTTTTTTGCCTTTACTGGCGGCGCAGTATTGGCTTGCTGTAATTGTTTTGGCTGTACAGGCTCAAGCTCTATTTGGTTTTCGTAGCTTGGCTCAAAGTGAGTAAAAATTTGTGGTGCGTCTGTTTCGGGTTGTGTTTGTGTGCTGTTACAGCCATACAAAAAAATAATTACACAACTTACAAGCAATCCACGCATCTTCATCTCTTATCTACAATCCTTTATTTTATAACACTACTGCGCGTGCTCAATTAACTGGGCGCGCTTAAGCCCAGCCTGTAAAAATAACTGGCTCGACTTTGTATTTAACGCTTCTTGTTTATATGGTGTTAAAACATCCGCAGGGAAACTCTCAGTAAGTTGCTCAAGCGTTTGTTTTTTATTGTTTTTCACATGGGTTATTAAATTTGTTAAAAACAATAAAGGCTGCTTAAGTTGCGCTTTTTCAAGCGCCCCGCCGTGGCCGGGAAGTATTGTACGCAAATTAGGCTGATTAATATAGCGTTTGAGCAAGGCTTGCCAATTTTGTAACTGGCCGTGGCCTGGGTAGGGTAGCCAGTCAACAATATCGCCGCCTATTAGCAGCGTGCCATTATTGGTACTAAGTGTTAAATCGCCGTTTGTGTGGGCTTTTTCGGGCGTTATTTGTACCGCAAAGTTACCTAAATCAATACTTTGTTGCTCGCTGATTACGGTGCTAGGTGATTTTAAGTGATAGTTTTTCCAACGTAAAAAACGTTGTTTAGCTAAAGAGAGCTTTTCGCGCCACTGTGTTTGCTGTTGCTCGGGCAATGTGGCTAAGCGCTGATAGCTCAACTCTATACTTTTTTCATAGCCTGCTAACTTATCATCGTAAGCCTGTTGGTAGGTGGCAAAATTATCGGCTACCTGTTTATGCGCTATTAGCTGCGCTTTTGGGAAAGCGTTTTGTAATACGGCCATGCCGAGTAAATGGTCGTCATGAAAGTGAGTCGCAATTAAATAACAGAGCGGGGTTTTAAGGTGTTTTTTTAATTGTTTTGCCAGTGCTTCAACGGCTGCAAAGTTTCCGCTTGCATCTACCATGAGTGCGCATTGCTCGCCTTCTATGAGCACTTGGTTGGAATCGTAAAAACGTAGCTTATCTTGTTGTTTTAAAAATTGTACATTTTCGTTTATTTGCTGCCAAGTAACCGCTGCCTTACTAGAGTGAGAAAATAGGCTAAGGGTAATAAAAAGGGCGGGGATTACAGTTACTAAAAGGGGTTTTAATGTCATTGTGTGTCTCTGCGCAGCATTTATTTACCCTCATAATAAACAAAAAGCGCACGGGGCGCTTTTTATTTTTTTATTGGGTCACTCGCCAAGCATTGGCTGAGTTTATCAATGAGTTGATCTTGCTGCTGTTGCTCTACACTGGCATGCGTTTTAGCTTCTAGCAACTCATGGCTAAGTGTAAGTGCTGCTAAAAGTATCGCCTGTTGTTCGTTGCGAACTGATGAGCGTTGCTTTGTTTGCTCAACCAAGTCATTTAAATTTTGTGCTGCTGCTATTAATGCATCTTCTTGCCCAACCGGGCATGCAAACTGCTGCTCTTTACCTAGCAACTCAACTGTGACCCGCTGGTTTTGCAGCTCAGACATTAGCTTGCCTGTTGTGCGCTTTGTAGTTTATCAAGTAAGCCTGTTAACGTAGAGCTGGCATCTTTTTGCTTTTCTTCGTTTTCAAGGGCTTCTAGTTGTAAAATTTCGTTTTCGTCACTTAGTTTTGCGTTTTGCTCTTTTAAGCTAGCAACATCTGTTTGTAATTGGTTGTTGCGCTCGATAAGCGAGTCAATCAGTTGTTCGAGTTGTTGAAGAGTTGTGTTGTTCATAAAGGCGCTCATATAACTGTAATTAATGTCATGCAAATGTAAAGCAAAGTGTGTTGTTTTGCCAGCATTTACGGTGGTTTTAGCACAATTTTATTGTTTATTAAGTGATAATTCAGGGTGGCGGCTTTTTTGTTCATAAATGGTTCACTTAACTGCTCGCAAAGCGGTGTATAGGTTGCCAAAATACAGAGCTTATGGTTCACTGCCGATATTAAATTGCGTATAGCGAAAATTAACAATGCTTAGTTACAGACACTCTTTTCATGCAGGTAACCCTGCCGATGTGCTTAAACATTTAGTACTTGCACAGGTACTTCAATATCAAACTATTAAAGATAAACCCCTCGATTATATTGATACCCACTCTGGTGCGGGATTTTTTGAGTTAAGTTCATCTGATGCCCAAAAAACACAAGAATACAAAGAGGGCATTGCTAAGCTTTGGCAACATAGCAGTGAGCACGAGGCGCTAAACGATTATATTGCATTAATTAAATCGTTTAATGATGGGGATGAACTGGCGTTTTACCCCGGTTCGCCAAAAATTGCTGAGCATTACTTACGTCGTCAAGACAAAGGCTGGTTTTTTGAATTACACCCGCGCGATTTGCAGTTACTTGAGCAAAACATGCAAGGTAAGCGCTCTATTCGCGTACGTGGCGAAAACGGTTTTGCCGGATTAATAGGGCTACTTCCGCCAGCTTCGCGCCGTGCATGTGTGCTTATTGACCCACCTTATGAGATAAAAGACGATTACGAAACTGTTGTAAGCACACTAGTTAAGGCGCACCAGCGCTTTGCAACCGGCACATATATGATTTGGTATCCCGTTGTTGATAGAGAGCGAATCAATACAATGGAGCAAGGGCTGATTGATTCGGGAATGCGTAATATTCAATTATTTGAGTTAGGCACGCAAGCGGATACTGACGTACACGGTATGACGGCATCAGGCATGATTGTTATTAACCCACCGTGGAAATTAAAACAAACTATGGACAGCATATTGCCTGAGTTAGTTGAGCTTTTAAGTGAGCCTAGCGGGTTTTATAGAAGCGAGCAGTTAGTCGACGAATAACTGCCTGCCATTATGTAAAGTAAAAGCCCAGCTGGGCTTTTATTTAATTAAAATAAACCGCATTAAAGGTGGCAAGCGTGTTGCCACTGCTATCTTTTAATTCTAAAGACTCACCTTCTATAGCCCACTTTTGCGTGTTATTGAGCATGTTTAACATAGCCGCTTCTTGCTCCATGCTTTGTGAGCACATTTTCTTTGTACTTGCCAATTGGCTAAACGAAATTGAATGTTGCTCTGTGCTATAGCTACCACTGACATTATTACACCCTAAAAAGCCGTTAACGCGGTTATCTTTATCAAATTGTATAAATGGCTCTTTTGTTCTTACACTGACTGTTTGCGCGTTAATTGTAACGGCTTTCCAGTATGTATTTGTAAGGGTAACATCGCTTTTAGGTGAGGCGACTTTTTCAAGCTCAATTTCGTGAAGAATCCCAGAGTTTGCATTTTTAAAAGGGTCGTACTGCATTGTACTGGTATAAAGAACCTTGTCTTTATTAATGATTCTAGCGGTGAGGTTATAGCGGTGTTTATCAACAATGTTGTTGTCATCATAAGCTAGCTCCACGGTATACGGCGGTGCTTTATTTATATCAATTACTTGTTGCGTAATTATTTCGGCTTTTACATCTGCTTTTGACACATCAGATAGCGTTACAATTAGTTGTGAGCCAGGGCGTGGCATACTGCGATCTTTATAGTTCACTTGCGTGGTTAAACCCATAACGCTTTTTTCTTGTACTGTGGATTGTGATTCGTTAGCTGGTTTTTCACAGCCCGCTAATGTGAGTGCACTTAGGGCTAATAAACCTAAGCCAGTAAATGTACGTTTTTGAAACCTAAATTGCTGCTTTGCCATGCTTGCGCTCCTTATTCCTATATTGCTGGTAAGTGTAGGGGGGAGGAGCTTAATCATGGCTTAATTTTTTTAGCCACAAAAAAAGGCGCTAATGCGCCTTAATATAATGCTTTAACGCTATTTTTTTACAAACTTTGTTAAAATAACAATACGTTGGCCGTCTACTCGCCCTTCAATATGTTCAGGGTTATTTGTTAAGCCTATATTGCGTACTGCTGTGCCGCGTTTGGCGGTCAAGCTACTACCTTTAACGTCTAAGTCTTTAATTAAAGTAACCGTATCGCCAGCTTGTAGCACTACGCCGTTACTGTCTACGTGTTTTATATCGTCATCTTCAGCAAGGGCTTTTTTGGCCCAAGCAAGGGTGTCTTCTTCTAGGTAAATCATGTCGAGCGCATCTTGTGCCCAGCCATTATCAACAGCTAAGCGCGTTAGCATTCTGTAAGCCACTACTTGTACGGCAGGTGTTTGGCTCCACATGCTGTCGTTTAAACAGTGCCAATGTGTTGGGGTAAGCTCGCTGTTGTTTTCTATTTGATCTTTACAGGTTTGGCAGGTGTAAATGCATTTGTCTGAATGGGTTTCGGTAACAGGAGGCACTTCGTAAACAGATAAGTGTTCGGTTGCGCTGCATAATTCACACTGGTTATTACTGCGCTCGATTAAGGCTTTTTCAATACTCATAAGGCGTTCTTATATAGGAAGAGGTTTACATTTGGCCGTATTATACCCTAGCAAAGGTAGGCGGCGATACTAATCCCTTAAATTTTGTGCGGGTATTGGGTTAATGTATTTATCTTCTATGCGTTTTATGTAACCACTACTATGTAAGAGCGCAAGTGCTTGGTTAATTTTAGGCAGTAACGCTTTGTGCTTAGCAAGTAAACGCACTCTTAAATAACCATGCGAATGCTGGGCGCCAAACTCAGTATTAATATTTAATTGTTTAGACCAATACGCTGCGGTATGAATACCCATAATAGCAACGTCAATACGCGCTTTAGATAATGCAATCATTAGCTCTTTTTCAGAGGGAAAATCGACGCGGTTAAATTTTGCATCATCATGGTAGTAGTAGCCAAGTACTGTACCAACCTCTTTAGAGTATAAACTTTGCTTAGTTTGATACTGCGCGACGTTATCAGGCAGCGCGACAATCATTTCGGTTGCGGGGATCAGCGGCTCTGAAAAAATATAGTAAGGATTATCTCGCTCGCTTTGCGCTAACCATTTTAAAGAAATTACATCAAAATCAATAAAGCCGTTTTCTAAATATTTGGTAATTCGCTTAGTGGGAAGCTCAACGTGATTGGCGGTAATATTTGCTTGCGCCATTAAAGCGGTGATTATTTCTGGCAAAATGCCGGGTTTTTCTGGGTTGCCGGTGTAAAAAGGGTAGTGACTACCTGACGCACTGACATTGTAATTTAGTTCTGGCTGGTTTTGCTGGGCATGAGCAAACGTAGCAAGATGCAAAATAAATAAGGATAAAAACAACTTTAAAAAAAACAAATACGCAACCTCTGCTAAACTTTTAACCTTGTGTATTATGTAATTTAACTCCGCTTGCAATGATTCTAGAATCTTCATAGCAGTTGAATTACAGTGTATAACCTAATTGTAATAAACAACGTCAAATTAGATAGGCTTTTATTAAGTGAATCCCACAAATATTTTACAGAACGGGCAAAAGCTAACACTAACACAGTTTGTTGCAAGGCAACCTATTTTTGATGCGCAGCAGAATGTGTTTGCTTATGAGCTGCTTTATCGTGATTCAGCCCAGAATGCATTTCCTGTGGGAACATCTGATGAGCAAGCAACCAGCCGTTTGTTTTTTAATACGCTGATGATGCTAGGGCCAGACAAACTTACAGCGCATCATTTAGCGTTTATTAACCTTTCTTCAGCCACTATTTTAGAAAATTTTCCTAAATTGTTAGTACCACAAAGTTGTGTGTTAGAAATCGTTGAGCGTACGAACAAAATAGCTGAGGTAACTCAGCGCGTGAAAGCGCTTAAGCAAGAGGGATACAAGTTTGCCCTAGATGATTACGATGGCGACGATAAATGGGCGCCATTACTTGCGCATGTAGATTATATTAAAATTGAAATGGACGATGTAATAATTAAAACCAATATGCGCATAAAAAAAATTAAACGCGCTAATCCGCATGCAAAAATTATTGTTGAGCGCATAGAAACCCATGCCCAATTTCACTCGTTAAAACAAGCGGGTTGCGATTTATTTCAGGGTTACTTTTTTGCCCGCCCAGAGATGATCACTTACAAAGATGTGGAGCCGGGTAAGGTGATTGTGTTTGATTTACTGCGTTTTACGGCAAAAGAATCTTTATGCTTTGATGAAATACAAAAACAAGTAGCCAGAGATGTGGCAATTACAGCACGTGTATTGAAATTAGCGAACGCACGCTCGGGCAGTACTAAATTAACCATTACCTCTATTTCGCAAGCGGTTGTGTATTTAGGAGAGGACAGCATAAGGCAACTGGTACGCGTGCTGGCGCTGAGCGAATTAGGCGCCGATAAGCCCTCAGAACTCACAAAACTTGCCTTAACCAGAGCGCAGTTTATTGCGCTATTGCTAGGGCAAAACCACGCAGAACTGGTTGGTCAGGGCTACTTGGTTGGGTTGTTTTCTGTGATGGATGCAATTTTAGATACAAACCTTGAAGCGATTGTTAAAGAGTTTTCGCTAGATGAAAGTATTGCTCAGGCATTATTAAACAATGAGGGCATTTTAGGGCAAAGCCTTGCGCTTATTAGGGCGTTTGAAATAGATGAAATGGATAAAATAGCGGTGTTAATGCCAGCAATAAACAGTGATTTGCACATAGGCCATATTTTTAATTATGTTCTTGATGCACTGTTGTATAGTGACGAAATTATTGAGGCTATTGCAGAATAAATATGCGTAATTGGTTATCTATTTTAAGTATTGTGGTTGCATTAGGGCTGTTATTTCCTGGTGTTACCAAACCTGTATTATCGATTGAGGGCAACATTGATAAATCGCAACTCGCCAAAGCAGGCATAGAAATGCTGGCTGAGGAAGGCGATGGCCGTACCCGCAGTATGTTAATGATGTTCTCTAGCATGTTAGGACTTGATAAATTAGAGGGTGAAATAAACGCGTATAGCAAAACACAAAGCATTTGGGGAACCGTAAACGAGCTAGCTAATAATAATAATTTATTTGTAGCGGCGTTAGTTGGGTTGTTCTCTATTGTGATCCCAAGCTTAAAATTACTGCTGCAATTACTGTATTGCTGCTTGTCGGCCAGCGGATTTAAAAATAAGTTAGCTGTGGTTATTTGCGCACTGAGCAAGTGGAGCATGGTGGATGTGTTTGTTATTGCGTTAATAGTGACTTATTTGGCAGGCAATGCACATGGCCAAAGTAGCGATTTACTAATTATGCATAGCACTTTTGGTGAGGGATTTTGGTATTTTAGTGCTTATTGTATTTTTGCTATTTTAGCGAGTAGCTTAATTACACCACCTAAAAAAGAAAATTAATTATTTGAGTTAGCTCAATAACTCAAATATTATTACTGGGTAATTTACTTAATAGGCTTTGTTTTGCAGCGTTTTTACTCAAATTTACTCGTTGTCGTGATGCTACTCACGTTTGTGGGGCAAGCCGTTGCGTCTGTAAATCAGCAGTGCGAAATGCCACATATGAGCCTATCAGCAAAGCATGCCACGCATGTAATGAGCGAGAGTAAATTGCATACAGGTATGATGGAAATGGATTGCTGCAGTGATGAAGCAGATGTTCAAAATGATTGTCATTGCCCAATAAATGGCTGTGGAAGCAGCTCTATTTTAACGTCCCCGGCCTTATTTACTGCTTTTTCGTTATCGAGTGAAAAAGTTACCCAGCTTAATAGCGGTATTTCCTCCCCACCTAGTAATACTTTATATCGCCCTCCTATGTTTGCTTAAACGCAGGATAGGTGTGATACCAATCGACTTGATTATTTAGTCATTTAGCGTGCCAAATAAAGCGTTAACAGCGTTATAAATATCTTATGTAGAACAACTACATGCCAATATTTATGCCTTGTTATCACTCTATTTAACTGTCGCTATAAATAACGACTAATTTAACACCATTGGTATGAGTGAAATTTAGCTATATTCGCTCAAAGCGCCTGTTCTGCTTGTTAATTTAAGATTTTATTTTTAATTTTAGATGGAGCAGGCAATGACCCGCACTGTAATTTTTAAAGCTGTATTACTGAGCGCCACCTTATTTGGTGCTGTATTTAATAGTGATGCCATAGCAAAAGCATCAACCCTTAATTTAACGGATGCCATAAACCTGGCGCTCAATAACGAGCCGTGGCTGAGCGCCAGTGAGCAAAAGCAAGCCGCCGCCACAGCGCAAAGTATTGCTGCAGGTACTCTACCAGACCCCGTATTAAGCATAGGTTTGCAAAGTGTACCCGTAGATGGCTTTGCGTTTGATCAAGAAAACATGACGCAGTTAAAAGTGGGTATAAGCCAAAGCTTTAGCCGTGGTAATAGCCTAGCACTTAGCCAACAAGCAATAAAAGAAGAAGCACTTGAGCAGCCGTGGCTTAGGGCCCAGCGAAAAGCGCAAGTAAAAGCTAGGGTAATGGAGCTGTGGTTAAATGCCTACAGAGCGCAGCAAAGTATTGCGTTAATTGAACAAGATAAAGCATTGTTTAGCCAGTTAATTGAAGTTACCGAAGCCAGTTACTCCAGTAGTTTAGGTAAAACCCGTCAGCAAGATATTATTCGCTCACAATTGGAGCTCACACGCCTTGAAGATAAACTGATTGTATTAGCGCAGCAGCTAGATGCCGCTAAACAAGGGTTAGCCCAGTGGTTACCACAGAGCATATTAAGCCAACCATTAAGCCTAACTTTTACAGCGCCAGCCCCGCTTACCCAATTTAATAGCTTAGACTTTGATGAGCTCATTAAGTTACTTATGGCGCATCCCTCTATAGTGGCTATAGATCAACGTATAGCCGCTAAACGCACACAAGTGAGCCTTGCTAAACAAAGTTATAAGCCACAACTTGGCGTAAATATGGGTTATGGCTACCGCGCTGATAACCAAGCTGGTGAATCGCGTGCTGATTTGCTTTCGGTGGGGGTGAGTATTGACTTACCTTTATTCACCGACAACAGGCAAGATCAGCAAGTTAATGCGGCTATTGCTAATGCAGAGGCCATTAAAACCGACAAACGCGTGGCGCTACAAAACCTAAAAGGACAGTACTTTAAAGAGGTTAGTCAGCTTGAGCGAATTGAGCAGCGCAATACGCTTTATCAAAACACGTTATTACCGCAAATGTCGCAACAAGCTCAGGCTACTTTAAACGCGTATACCCGTGACGATGGCGACTTTTCTGATGTTATGCGCGCGCGTATTAGTGAGCTAAACGCCAAAATAGATGCCCTTAATATTCAAATAGACAAACACATAATTATTGCTCGCTTAAATTATTACGCAGCCAGTTTAGACTCGCTAGTAATGGCTGAGTTACAAGGATAAAACAATGAAAACTAACTTAAAATACCTTGTAGCGCTGCTTATTGGTGCCGCGTTAATGTTTATTGCTAATCGCTGGTTGATTGATGACACTGAGCACTTAGCCACAACCGCGGATAATAAAAAAACGAAGCCGCTGTATTGGGTTGCGCCAATGGACAGTAACTATAGGCGCGATGAACCAGGGCTATCACCAATGGGGATGGAGCTGGTGCCTGTATATGCAAACGCTGAAAACGACAGCCCAGGTACTATAAAAATATCACCTGAAGTGGTTAACAACTTAGGCGTTAAAACCAGTAAAGTGCAAGTTAAAACACTGCAAAGTGATATTCAAACAATCGGTTATGTGCAATACAATCAAGATCAGTTAACCCATATTCATCCTCGCGTAGAAGGGTGGATAGAAACTTTATTTGTAAAAGCGCAAGGAGAGCCCGTTAGTGCCGGTGAGCCTCTTTACACACTTTACTCTCCTCAACTTGTGAACGCACAAGAAGAATTTTTACTCGCAGTAAATAAAAATAATAGCGTATTGATCCGAGCTGCTAAGGCGCGTTTAGAGTCGCTAAATGTGTCTGATGGCTTTATTAAGCGCTTAGAAAAAAATAAAAAAGTGATGCAAAACATTACATTTTACGCGCGCCAAAGTGGAGTGCTTGATGAGCTTAATATACGTGAAGGTTTTTATGTTAAGCCCGGCACCTCAATGATGAGCATCGCTAAATTAGATCAAGTATGGGTAGAGGCAGAAGTATTTGAGCGCCAAGCAGCTTTAGTGAGCAAAGGGCTCCCCGTTACAATGACCCTTGATTACATTCAAGGTAAGCAGTGGCAGGGCGTAGTAGATTACATTTATCCAGCGCTGAATGCTCAAAATCGCACTTTACGTGTAAGGCTGCGTTTTGAAAATACCGCAGGGCTACTTAAGCCTAATATGTTTGCCCAAGTAAGTATTCACACTCACAGTGATTCACCGCAATTAGTTATACCTAAGCAAGCGCTCATTCGTACAGGTGCACAAAACCGAGTAGTACTTGCTCTAGGCGATGGACGTTTTAAATCGGTGGCGGTAAAAGTAGGGCAAATTAGCCAACATGAGGTGGCTATTCTATCGGGCATTACCAAAGAAGACCATGTTGTGACTGCTGCGCAGTTTTTAATAGACTCTGAATCGAGTAAAGACTCGGACTTTAAGCGTATGAGCGCGCCAAGCACTCACGCCATGAGCGACATGCCTAACATGGAAATGGACAAGGCTGAAGCGGTTCAAACAGCCACAGTAATGGGAACCATAAATAATATAAACGCAGCGCAGCGGGTTATTAATATTAGCAGAGAGGCTATCGCTAAATGGAACAGAGGCCCTGCTGCTATGGACTTTATACTTGCTAAAGAGCTTGATATTAGTGCGCTTTCCCCTGAACAGCAGGTTCATTTTACGTTTAGCATTATTGAGGGCGAATTTGTAATAAGCAAAATTGCTGAGCACCCTACTGACAAAGGTGCAGCTCATCATTCAATGCATGGGGAGTCATTATGATAGCTGCTGTTATTCGCTGGTCGGTCGTTAATCGTGTTCTCGTATTGTTACTGAGTATTATTGTATTTGGCGCGGGTATTTACAGTGTTAAACAGACACCCGTTGATGCGCTTCCGGATTTATCGGACGTACAGGTAATTGTTAAAACCAGCTACCCAGGCCAAGCACCCCAAGTAGTGCAAGACCAAGTTACCTTCCCGCTCACCACGGCAATGCTGTCTGTGCCTGGCGCTAAAACAGTGCGTGGTTTTTCGTTTTTTGGCGACTCGTATGTGTATATTATTTTTGATGAAAATACCGATATTTACTGGGCCCGAAGCCGCGTACAAGAGTATTTAAGTCAGGTAGAAAGCCGCTTGCCGGCAAGTGCAAAGGCACAACTTGGGCCCGATGCCACAGGAGTGGGTTGGGTTTATTTATATGCGTTAGTCGATAAAACAAATCAGCTCAATATTAGCCAGCTTCGTAGCTTGCAAGACTGGTTTTTAAAATTTGAACTGCAAAGCGTTGAAGGTGTATCTGAGGTAGCCGCTGTAGGTGGCATGATAAAGCAGTACCAAGTGGTTGTAGACCCCGTTAAGTTGCGTGCTTATGGCCTTCCTCTTAGTTTGATACAAACTGCAATTAGCCAAGGTAATCAAGAAACTGGCGCCTCAGTAATCGAAATGGCTGAAGCCGAATACATGGTAACCAGCACAGGTTATATTAAAAGTGTCGCCGACTTAGAAGCCATTCCATTAGGAATTAACGCCCAAGGAAGTGCATTACAATTACGAGATGTAGCAAATGTACGCTTAGGTCCTCAAATGCGAAGAGGCATTGCAGAGCTAAATGGCGAAGGCGAGGTTGCGGGTGGCATTGTGGTGATGCGTTATGGCGAAAACGCCCAAGAAACGATTTCTCGGGTAAAAGCAAAACTTGAGTCTTTAAAACAAGGGTTACCCGAAGGGGTTGAAATAATTCCGGTTTATGACCGCTCCACGTTAATAAAAAGCGCGGTCGATAACCTAAGTAGTAAATTGTTTGAAGAGCTCATTATTGTAGCCTTAGTGTGCGTGGTATTTTTATTTCATGTGCGCTCATCGCTGGTGGCTATTATTACCTTGCCTATGGGTATATTAATGGCTTTTATTGTGATGTATTGGCAAGGTGTAAACGCTAATATTATGTCGTTAGGCGGGATTGCTATTGCTATTGGCGCTATGACAGATGGTGCTATCGTAATGATCGAAAACATGCATAAACACATGGAAAAAACGCCACTGACCAAGCAAAACCGTTGGCAAATAGTGACTAAATCGGCCACCGAGGTAGGCCCTGCGTTATTTTTTAGTTTGCTCATTATTACTGTAAGTTTTATGCCTGTATTTATTTTAGAGGCGCAAGAAGGGCGCATGTTTGCCCCGCTTGCTTATACAAAAACGTATGCGATGGCAGCCTCTGCCGGCTTAGCTATAACCTTAGTGCCGGTGTTAATGGGCTACTTTATTCGGGGTAAGGTCATTTCTGAGCACAAAAATCCTGTTAATAGAGCTTTGGTTGCAGGGTATAAACCGCTGTTAGCCATCGTACTTAAATTTCCAAAAAGTACGCTATTTATTGCATTTATAGTGACGGTTATAGGCTTTTATCCGGTAAACAAAATAGGCAGTGAGTTTATTCCTTTGCTAGATGAAGGCGACTTAATGTATATGCCAACAACTTACCCTGGGCTCTCTATTGGCGAAGCACGAAAAATTTTACAGCAAACAGATAAGCTCATAGCCTCTGTGCCTGAAGTAAAAACTGTATTTGGTAAAATAGGGCGCGCCGATACCGCAACCGACCCCGCACCGCTGACAATGATTGAAACCTTTATTCAGTTTAAGCCCAAATCACAGTGGCGAGAGGGCATGACGAAGCAAAAAATTAAAGCCGAGCTGGAAAGCTTAGTTGCATTACCGGGCCTTACAAATGCGTGGGTTATGCCAATAAAAACGCGAATTGATATGCTTGCCACCGGTATTAAAACTCCCGTAGGTATTAAAATTGCGGGCCCAAGCTTGTTAGAAATTCAAAATATTGGGCAGCAAATTGAGCAATTGTTAAAAGATGTGCCTGGCACAGCCTCAGTGTATTCAGAGCGTGTAGCCACAGGGCGTTATATTAAAGTGGATATAAACCGCGAAAAAGCAGCACGGTATAATCTAAATATAGCCGACATACAACAGGTTGTAGCTACTGCAATTGGCGGCTCAAACGTGACTGAAACAATTGAAGGGCAACAGCGTTACCCGGTAAATTTACGCTACCCGCAGAGCTTTCGTGCTTCGCCTGAAGATTTAAAATTATTACCTATTATTACACCGTCAGGCCAACATATTGCACTTGGTGATGTTGCTAAAGTATTTATTGAAGATGGCCCTACCGGCATTAAAAGCGAAAATGCGCGTTTAAATGGGTGGAGCTTAATTGATATTAAAGGCAGTGATATTGGCAGCTATGTAGCACAAGCTCAGCAAGTGCTTGGCGATAACCTACAATTACCCGCTGGTTATTCAATTACTTGGGCAGGGCAGTACGAATACATGCAACGCGCAAAAGCAAAGCTTACTTATGTAATCCCGCTTACACTCGCGATTATTGTAATACTGCTATACCTTAATTTTAAATGCCTAAGCGAAGTACTTATTATTATTGCCACCCTTCCTTTGGCTATGGTGGGCGGCATTTGGCTAATGTACTTTGAAGCGTTTAACTTTTCAGTGGCAGTGGGTGTAGGGTTTATTGCATTGGCCGGTGTTGCCGTAGAAATAGGCGTCATAATGCTTGTATATTTAAACCAAGCTTATACAGAGCAGCGCCAGCAGTGCGAGCAAACTGGAACTGCATTTAACTTACAAGCGCTACAACACGCTATTATGCAAGGTTCAGGGCTAAGAGTGCGCCCCGTAATGATGACGGTGGCTACCATTATTGCTGGCTTATTACCCGTTTTATACGGCACCGGCACCGGTAGCGAAGTGATGAGCAGAATAGCTGCGCCGATGGTAGGTGGGATGCTAAGCGCAATTATACTTACGTTATTGGTTATACCAGCGGTGTATTTACTGTGGAAAAAGCAGCATATTAGTCAATAGGTGTTGTGCTTTGTGAGTTAAAACTTGCTGAATGTAGGGGCGGTTAAATCGCGGTGTACGGTTTGTACCCTCGTGAGTATGATAGCTGCCCCTGTTTCAGCAGGCTCTAATAGCACACTGTGGGCAATACCTGTTTTATTGCCCTATAAAAATTACCCGTATTTTGTAACTTGTACCAAATAACCCGCCTAGCTGCTGTTTTTTTATTTTTAATACATTGTTTTTAATTGAGTTTATGTTGGCACGGTTTACGCAACCTATACCTTATACAGTCAACTTAGTAAGGAATGCACATGCAAGTTAAAACAATTAAAGAAGTGTACGATTGGACCGTTTTATTTCACACACAAATGGCGGCAAATTTTTACAGCGTTAAGGAGTTACTTGATGAACGTAACGCGATGCTAGTGGACTATTATTTAGATTATGAAAAAAAGTTAGCTGAAGACTTAGTTGGCTTTAAAGCAATTACAGAGATCAACACTTTAGATACTTACAGCTACGAATACTTTGCAGACAACCCCGAGTTAATTACATTTAACGATATTAGCAAAGACCAAGAATTTGATGAAAAGGTGATTCAAAACTACCTCTCTGAGCAGCACAAAAAAGTAATCGAACTTTACGAGTACTTATTAGAGCGCGCTGAGACAGAAAACGGTAAAGAAAAGCTCGAGCAAATTTTAGAGCTTGAAAAGCAAGGCGTTAAGCAAATGATGCAAAGCTCAAACCGCCATATGGATATGTAAACCTGATAAAATAACCTGGTTTTATCTTTATAGGTAAAGCTTCAAACGCCCTTGGCTTTACCCAAGGGCGCTTTATTATGTGTGCTTTACATGGGTGTAAATAAAGTAGCAAGCTCACTTTAAAAAGCGCGTGTCGCAATTACATTACTTTAGAACAAACAATGTCACAGGCTTTAATAGCCTTATAAAATTAAACGCACTCAAACTGAATCCCTGCTTTTTTAAGATAGAGCTGCTCTTGCTCTAGGTCTGCTTGTAGCAATGTATGCTCTTGCAAATAGCTGTTACTAAACTTAATAAATAAGCCTAGGTTGCTTGCGCTTATTTCCATATCCGGCTTTAAGCTCACTTGGCGCTTTTGATTAAATAAAATGGCCAAGCGTAAAATAACAATCAGTTTAAGCACGTGCTTTTGAGAAATAGTTAAAAACTCAGGCAGCTCAGTCAGTTTAATTTTTTTACGATAAAAGCGTATAAGTGAGCTTAAAATAAGTTGCTCTTGCTGCGTAAAACCGGGTAATTGACTATTCGCCACTATATAAGCGCTGTGTTTGTTAATCCCCGATGAGTTAATTGATAAACCAATTTCGTGTAATTTTGCTGCCCAAGTTAACAAAGCAATATCGTCGTTATTATCTAAATGCCATACATTTTTTAACTGTTTATAGAGCCAAATAGCCGTATCAGCAACACGCGCTGCATGCGCTTTATCAGCGGTGTAGCGCTCACTTAAATTATTAATGGTGTTTGAGCGAATATCTTTATCGGCCAGCTTTTGCTGCATTTCGTGCAGCAACCCTTCGCGCAACGAAAAATCGCTGTAGGTCAGCTCTTTAATGGCAAACTCTGTAAATATCGCAATTAAAATTGCTAAACCACCACATATACTTTGTTGGCGCTCGGGTGTAAGCCCTGCAATAGCTAAGTTATCAATATGTTTAGCACTAATAAACTGTTGTTTTAACGAGAGTAAATCGTCGTAAGTAATGTTAGGTTGCTGCGGATTTGTGGCGCTTATCATCGCTAAAATTGACTTTATAGTGCCCGACGTGCCAATTACTGTTTGCCAATTTTCGCTTACATAATTAGAAAAAATGGCTTCAAGCTCTTGCTCGGCTCTTATTTGCGCTTTGTTAAAGCGTTTGGCCGTTATTTTTCCATCGCTAAAAAACTGCTTTGTAAAGCTAACACAGCCCATATTACGGCTAGATAAAAGCTTATGCTTAAAATGTTTACCTATTATAAGCTCGGTACTGCCACCGCCAATATCGATCACTAAACGGTTTTCTTCATTATGAACATAATGCGCAACGCCCTGATAAATAAGGCGCGCTTCTTCTTGACCTGCAATTACATCAATATGAAAAGGAAACACAGCGCTAGCTTGGGCTAAAAAGGCGTTAATATTTTTAGCGCGCCTAAAAGTGTAAGTGGCAGCTACCTTTACATTACTTGCGGGGAACTCATGTAAGGTTTTAGCAAATTGCTTTAGTACCACGAGGGCGCGGTCTATTGCAGCTTGGCTTAAGCGAAATTTATCATCTAGCCCATCGGCTAAATAAACGCGTTGTTTTTCTTTGTGCAAAATTTGCAAAGTGCCGTTTACTTCTCGGGCAACCACTAAATGAAAGCTGTTGGAGCCTAAATCAACTGCGGCTATTGAAGGATGATCATTCATTATAATAAGTGTGTTCCCATTTTTTTAGATAATCGTAAATTGCTATCTGCGAGCGAATTTTTTTACGGTTACCCCTTCTTACATAAGCGTTTTTTTGCTCGCTATCAATAATGCGTGCTTTGGTGCGGTCTTTAAATTGTAGCTCTAATATATCAACTATAAGGCGTTTTAACTTAACATCCAAAATAGGAACGCCTACTTCAACACGATGATCTAGGTTACGTGTCATCCAATCAGCTGAAGATATAAATACTTTTTCATCGCCATTGTTACCAAATACCATTACGCGAGGATGCTCTAAAAAGCGATCAACAATACTAATTACCTTAATATTATCGCTAAGTTTAGGCACGCCAGGGATGAGCGAGCACATGCCACGTACAATAATTCTAATTTTAACGCCGATTTGACCAGCTAGGTAAAGCCTGTCTACCAGCTCTTTATCGACGAGGTTATTTATTTTTACCGTTATTTTGCCTGGTTTGTTGTTTTTAACATGGTCAATTTCGTTATTGATTAAATTAAGCAGCGTTTCACGGGCATTAATTGGTGCAAGCATTAAGTAGTCAAATTTGAACGGTTTATAACTGCTTTCTATAAATCTAAATACGCTGTCGCTTTCTTCACAAATACCAGTGTGGCGAGTAAATAGGCTAAAATCAGTGTAAATTTTGGCTGTTTTTTCATGGAAATTGCCTGTGCCAATATGAGCATATTTTACTATTTGGCCTTTTTCTTTACGGTGCACCACACATAATTTGCTGTGCACTTTTAGTGCGGGTATACCAAAAATTACTTTAATACCTGCACTGCTTAGCACCTTTGCCCATTCAATATTATTTTGCTCGTCAAAACGTGCTTTTAGCTCAACCATAACGGTTACTAATTTACCGTTTTGAGCGGCATTAATTAACGATGAAAT
Organism: Pseudoalteromonas sp. 2CM41L; assembly: GCF_023161905.1. Taxonomy (NCBI): domain Bacteria; kingdom Pseudomonadati; phylum Pseudomonadota; class Gammaproteobacteria; order Alteromonadales; family Pseudoalteromonadaceae; genus Pseudoalteromonas; species Pseudoalteromonas sp. 2CM41L. The sequence goes on along the minus strand of NZ_JALNTN010000012.1, from coordinate 80,348 downwards.
CAGCCTAGATTTGCTCGCTACACGATAAATATTAACCTTTATTTGCGTAACCTTAGGGTCGAAGGCCGCTTGGCGCACATATTCAAGCACATGATTAAAAGTATGATAGGGGTAATACAGTAAAATATCTTGCTCGCTAATAGCGTCAAATACACTGGCATGTTTATTAAACGCACTACTTTGCAATGCTGGGAGGGGTTTGTTTTCTAAATATTGGCGCCCTACATTAGGAAACGATATAAAGTCTCTAAAATTACGATAACGCCCCCCAGGAATTAACGCATCATGATGCGTGACACCGAGGCGCTTTTTCATCACTTTTAGCATGTTTTCAGGCATGGCTTGATCGTAAACCAATCTTACTGGCTCAGCATAAATACGTTGTTTTAACCCTTTAGACATTTTATCAAGTAAGCCAGCCTCTAGCTCGTCGTCTAGGTTGTACTCTGCATCGCGAGTTAATTTTATCGCATAACCGGCAATGCTTTTATAAGAAAAAAAGCTACTAAATACATCGTTTAAAAAGTAAGTGATGACATCATCAAGCATTACAATGGTTTTATGACGGCGGGTTTTTTCTGGAGGCAGGATTATAAAGCGATCAACCCTGTCGGTGGGTACCTCAAGCATTGCGTAATAACTTTTTTCATCACTCATTTCTACAAATAAGTAGGTCATGGTGTCGTTTATATAGGTAGAGAAGTCTTTGTTCTCGTTTAGCAAAATAGGAGAGGTATGTTGCAGAACGTGATCATGAAAGTAATTTTTTAACCAGTTTAAATGAAACTCACTGAGCTCATCGGGGCGACTAACATGAATGTTATGATGGTTTAAGTCGGTTAATACCTGCTGATGTATGTGGTTAAATTTTTTACCTAACTGCAGTACTTTTTTTTGTATCTCACTAAGCAGTATTTCGTCTTCTTCAAAATTAGCATCGGGGAGTTTATTTAATAAAATTCGGCGCTTTACATCAGCAACGCGCACTCTAAAAAATTCATCTAAATTATTAGAGAAAATGCCCAAAAAACGCATGCGCTCAATAATCGGGTTATTTTTATCTTTAGCCTCTTGTAGTACACGCTCGTTGAATGACAGCCAGCTTAATTCTTTTGCAAAATATTCAGTTGTTTGAGGGGGCTTTATATGGGCATTCATATCTATTCCGTTATCAGGATATGTTTCAAATTTAATTTGGGGCTGTGTGTGCGCTTATGAGGTTTACAATGTAAAAAGCGATAAAAGTAGTAATAATCAGCCCTTTTTACTCAAACATACGCCAGTTAGATGACATAAAAATGACTACCATGTCATTTTTATGTCAACGGCGTTTGGGCTATGCCTCTTCAATATCTACAATTAAATCACTGGTAATCGATTCAAGTGCATCAATAACTTCTTCTTTATTCATACCGCTGGGTAAGGTGACTGTAGCTACGGCACTAAAAATAGGCACTCCCCAATTTGGCGCACTTTGTTGCCTTGAGTTTAAGTGAGTAATGCTAGCGCCTTTGTGGCGTATTACACTTGCCAGCTCCTGCACAATGCCCGGGCGGTCATTGCCAGTAATGACAAAATTTATTTGCTCTTTGCTACTTGGCTCTACTTCTGTGTTGCCAGTTTCAATCCGTACGTCGAGTTTAGGTAAGGCATTTAATGCGTTTTGCAATGCTTCAAAGTGCTCTTGCGCTACTTCTACCTGAATAATACCGGCAAAGTGGCCTAGTAAGTGGCTTAAATTACTGCTCAGCCAGTTACCCTTATTTTGCAAGATAACCGATGAAATACTTTCTACTAATCCGGGCCGGTCTTGCCCTAAAATGGTGATCACCAACTGCTTCATAAATAGCTCTCTCTAAGCCTGAAAATGTAAATGGATAGGCATTAAGTGTTTATAACGTTTCTATCATTGTAGTGGGTAATATAAACCCATAAAAAACTAATTGTTTATTATTACTTATTTGTATCTTTATTGTTGAGTTTTTTAACTTTAGCGCTGCGGTCTTATTTCGTTATACATAGATTTAGTATTGTCTGCGTTAAATTGTTTGTCCAATAAAAGCAAAAATTAGTTCCCATAAGAGTATAAACTCACCCTGTATTTATAAACCATAATGTTTAGTTTCTAAATGCTTTGAGCGCTATGCACCTCGTTTAGCTATAAAAGTGTTAACAACTAATGCGCCATAAAAGCATAAATTTAGTCATCTCCAGCAGGGCAGTAAAACGCGTTATTAAATAGCTAAATAGGCACTAATGTAGGGCATTTATATTAAATATTTCACCTTTTTGTATCGATTTATGTTGTGGCATATCAGTGAGTAACAATTAAGCAAGCGCTGTCATTAGAAAAAAGGACTGATTTTAAAGCATTTAGGCGGGTATTTATTACATCTGTAACATTACTGTCATCTTGATGAAATATAATTTGTACAACGACAGAATTAAAGGGTGTTTTGATGACTTCCAATCCGAATAAGCCGACTTTAAATACGGATCGAAGCCGTCTATTTAAAGACCGGTTTGCAAAGTGGGGTATTTCCGCAGGCGGAGTAATGGTATTAATAGCATTGTTATTAATATTCTTTTACCTTCTTTATGTAGTACAACCAATTTTTGAATCAGCAAAAGTAGAAAAACGTAACAGTTTTAACGTTGCTAATGCTGAACAAATTGTGGGCTTAGGTGTTGAGGAGCAAACTGAGGTTGCTTTTTTACTCTCTCAGCAAGGAAAGGTAGATTTTTATAGTGTGCAAGATGGCAGCTTTGGTAAAAAGCTTAAAACATTAAGCGCCGAGCTACCTAGTGATGCATCAAGCTTTGCAAACAGTGCGCCGTTTCAGGGGCATTATGCGTTTGGTTTAGAAAATGGCTCAGTGGTGCTGGTAGCACCTAAGTTTTTAGTTACTTTTCCTAACAACGAAAGAAAGCTAACGCCACGTTTAGATTACCCACTTGGCAAAATGGCATTAGAAGTTGACGAGCAAGGTGCTGCCATTAAGCGTTTTGCATTTAGTCATTACGAAGATAAAACAGCCGTGGTTGCTTTAACCGAAGACAAACGCGTTTTATTTAGCAGCTTTGTTGCTGAAGAAAACATGTTTACCGGTGAAGTAGAATGGGTAGTTGAGCGCACTGAGCTTAATATTGAAGGCCGTGTTGATGAGCTTTTAATTTCGCCAGATACCACCCGCACATTTGTACGTTCGGCAAATCAAATTTATGTGTACGATACACGCTACCCAAGTGAAGTAGAGCAAATTCAGCTGCTTTCGGCTAACGAAGAAAGTGCTAACTTAGTGTCTTCGCAGCTACTTGCTGGTGCTAACTCACTCATGCTTGCAAACGATAACGGTGAAGTATCGCAGTGGTTTGAAGTAAATACAGACAGCGGCCGTGAGTATCAAAAAATTCGCTCGTTTGAAACAACTAAACAAAGCAAGCTGAACATTTTTACCGAGTTTTATCGTCGAACTTTCTTCACCACGAGCAGCAATGGTGAGCTAGGTGTGTATTACACCACAAGTGAGGCAAAACTTTGGCAAGGTAAAGTAAGTGATGGCGAGATTAAAAACTTTGCTATAGCTCCGCGTTCAAATGCCGCCCTTATTTTAGCCGATAACCAACTAACCGTATTAGAAATTCATAATGAGCACCCAGAGGTTACCTGGTCTGCACTTTGGCAAGAAGTGTGGTACGAAGGTTACCCTGAGCCTGGTTATATTTGGCAATCTACATCGGCAAGTGATGACTTTGAGTCTAAATTTTCTTTGGTTCCTATTTCGTTTGGTACGTTAAAAGCAGCGCTTTACGCCATGCTATTTGCAGTACCCATTGCGCTTTCTGCCGCTATTTACACCGCTTACTTTATGTCGAGCGAGCTGCGTAAAGTGGTAAAGCCAACGGTAGAAATTATGGAAGCCCTCCCGACTGTAATATTAGGCTTTTTAGCAGGCCTGTGGTTAGCGCCACTTATAGAAGAGCACCTACCTGCTATTGTCGGCTTACTGATTTTATTACCGTTAGGTGTATTAGCAACAGCACTAGGTTGGACTAAGTTACCAGCGAGTATTCGCCATAAAATCCCTGAAGGGTCGCACTCTATTTTACTTATTCCGGTTGTATTATTTATAGGCTGGGTATCGTTTGCAATGAGCGAAACAGTAGAGCTTTGGATGTTTGATGGAAATGTACGTCAGTACCTAACTAACGAGCTGGGTATGACGTTTGACCAACGTAATTCATTAGTTGTTGGTATTGCGATGGGCTTTGCCGTTATTCCTACTATATTCTCGATTGCAGAAGATGCCGTATTTAGTGTTCCTAAACACTTATCAAATGGCTCACTAGCACTTGGTGCTACGCAGTGGCAAACGCTAGTACGTGTTGTACTACTTACAGCAAGCCCAGGTATTTTCTCTGCCGTGATGATGGGACTTGGTCGTGCAGTAGGCGAAACCATGATTGTATTAATGGCAACAGGTAATACGCCAATTATGGATTGGAGTATTTTCCAAGGTATGCGTACGCTTGCAGCAAACATTGCGGTAGAAATGCCTGAATCAGAAGTAGGCAGCTCGCACTATAGAATATTATTCTTAGCAGCATTTGTACTATTCATATTCACCTTTATTTTCAACACAGTGGCTGAGTTTGTTCGTCAGCAACTGCGTGAAAAATACAGCTCAATGTAAGTGGAGAGACACGACATGGTAAAGCAGTGGTTTAAGTCTGGTTCTCCTTGGATTTGGATGACAGGTGGTGCGGTAAGTATCAGCTTAATTTCAGTTCTCGGTTTATTAGCAATGATAGCTTGGAAGGGATTAAGCTTTTTCTGGCCATCAGAGGTAGTTCAATTTGAGCTAGAAGGGTCTATTTCAAAACAAACCATAATTGGTGAAGTTTACGACCGAGAACTTGTGCCTACAGCGCGTTTAGCTGCAACAGGTATTGATGTATCAGATTTTAATAAAGACGAAGTTGAGCGTTTACTTATAAAAACAGGTAACCGCGAATATGTAGATTTAGATTTTCGTTGGATATTAGAAACCGATATTACTGAGCAAAGTACACCGGCTACGCTTGCTGTATTTGAGCGCAGTAAAAACGGTAACTTTTATGGCTACATAGAAGGTGTAATTAAAGATGGAAAGCCGGTTACTGGCGATAAAATCGAAACCTTACATGAGCTAGTAGAGCGTGCGGTTGATTTAAACGACGAAGCGCTTGATTTACAAAATGGCGACATCGGTCATATCAACTACGAATTAGAGCGTCTTCGCTTACAAGAAAAAGCGTACCTACTTGATGACGAACTAACCGATGAGCGTGTTGCTGAGCTTGCTCAAGCACGTGCCGAGTTACGTAACGAATACGCAGTACTTGAAAAAGAGTTATTTGCACTGCGTAAAAAAGCCAAGCGTGACCAAGTTTTAGTTAAGGACATGCGTGGTGAAGTAGTCACCATTCCACTGTATCAAGTGCTTGATGTTTGGTTGCCTAACGACATGGGCTTTTTCTCAAAGTTAGGTCATTACTTTGTACAACTGGGTAAGTTTGTATCAGACGACCCACGTGAAGCAAACACCGAAGGCGGCGTATTCCCTGCTATATTTGGTACAGTATTTATGGTTATGCTGATGGCCGTTATTGTGACCCCATTTGGTGTTGTAGCTGCAATTTACTTACATGAATACGCAGCTAAAAATGCAGTAACTAAGATGATTCGTATTGCGGTAATTAACCTTGCCGGTGTACCGTCTATTGTTTACGGTGTATTTGGCTTAGGCTTTTTTGTTTACATGTTAGGTGGTAGCCTTGACCAACTGTTTTACCCAGAAGCTGCGCCTACGCCAGTATTTGGGACGCCGGGTGTTATGTGGTCTGCGCTTACATTAGCTATTCTTACATTACCGGTTGTTATTGTATCAACCGAGGAAGGTTTATCGCGTATTCCAAGTACAGTGCGTGATGGTTCATTAGCGCTTGGTGCAACCAAAGTTGAAACCTTATGGCGTATTATTATTCCTATGGCAAGCCCAGCAATTATGACAGGTTTAATACTTGCTGTTGCTCGAGCGGCCGGTGAAGTTGCGCCGTTAATGCTCGTAGGTGTGGTAAAAATGGCCCCTACGTTACCACTTGATGGCAACTTCCCTTATTTTCACTTAGATAGAAAGTTCATGCACTTAGGCTTTCATATTTATGATGTGGGCTTTCAAAGCCCGAATGTTGAAGCGGCACGCCCGCTGGTATACGCAACGGCCTTCTTATTAGTGTCGGTGATTATTACCCTCAACATAACAGCGATAGGCATACGTAACCATTTACGTGAAAAATTCAGATCGCTTGAACACTAATTAGTAAAGAATTATAGGTAACAAACATGATTACAGTCGCTCCACAAGTAAACCAAGCTAACAAAAGCTTGAAGTTAGACTTAGAAAACTTAACTGATGACCAAAAAGCGTTAGAGATTAAGGACCTTGATCTTTACTATGGTGAAAAGCAAGCGCTTAGCAAAGTAAATATGAATATTCCGAAAGGCCAAGTTACAGCGTTTATCGGCCCGTCGGGTTGTGGTAAATCAACGCTATTGCGTTGTATTAACCGCATGAACGATTTAGTTGATGTGTGTCGTATTGAAGGTGAAATATTACTTCACGGCCAAAACATTTACGATAAAAGTGTAGATGTAGCCGCGCTACGTCGTAACGTGGGTATGGTGTTTCAGCGTCCTAACCCATTTCCTAAATCAATTTATGAAAATGTGGTTTATGGCCTACGCTTACAAGGTATTAAAGAAAAGCGTAAGCTAGATGAAGTGGTAGAACAATCACTTCGCGGTGCGGCTTTATGGGATGAAGTAAAAGACAGATTACACGATAGCGCATTTGGTCTATCGGGTGGTCAGCAACAGCGTTTAGTTATTGCCCGTTCAATTGCGATTGAACCTGAAGTACTATTACTTGATGAACCAACATCGGCACTTGACCCAATTTCTACTTTGGTTATTGAAGAGCTAATTAACGATTTAAAGAACAAATTTACCGTTGTTATTGTGACACATAACATGCAACAAGCAGCGCGTGTATCTGATCAAACGGCCTTTATGTACATGGGCGAGTTGATTGAATACTCAGACACAAATACCTTATTTACAACGCCAAGCAAAAAGAAAACGGAAGACTACATTACAGGCCGTTACGGCTAGTCGTATACGTTTTAGTGTTGTAAACGAATTTAAGAGAAGGTAATTATGGAACATAATATAAATAAGCATATTTCTGGGCGCTTTAACCAAGAGCTAGAAAATGTTCGTAACCATGTACTTAACATGGGTGGCCTAGTTGAGCAGCAGCTAAGCAGTGCATTAGATGCAGTAAGTCGCAATGATGCTGAACTGGCACAAAAAGTACGCCAGAACGATTACAAAGTAAATGCGATGGAAGTTAGCATTGATGATGAATGTACGCGCATCATTGCGCGTCGTCAGCCTGCAGCGAGCGATTTACGCTTAGTAATAGCCATTGCAAAAACGATTGCCGATTTAGAGCGCATTGGCGATGAAGCAGAGCGCATTGCTAAAGTGGCACTTGATTCATTTACTAAAGATCAGCAAGATTTATTAGTGAATATTGAAAACATGGGTCGCCAAGTTTTAAAAATGCTACACGATGTACTTGATGCATTTGCGCGCATGGATGTACAACGCGCCTTTGAAGTACATAAAGAAGATGCAAAAGTTGACCGTGAATATGAAGCAATCACGCGTCAAATTATGACTTACATGATGGAAGATCCACGCTCAATTCCTAAAATTATGGATTTAGTATGGTCTGTACGTTCATTAGAGCGTATTGGCGACCGTTGCCAAAATATTGCGGAATACATTATTTATTTTGTTAACGGCAAAGATATTCGTCATACATCTCAAGAAGATATAGAAAAATCGTTGTAGGTTTTTATCTATCATTCTTTTTTATTAAAGCGGCTTAGTGCCGCTTTATGCATTGTTAGCCATGATGAAATAATAAAAAGCGTTCACAATCGCGGCTAATACTGTAAAATTCATGCTGCAAAGCATATCAATTTGATTAAAGGGTCAGTTATGCCTACAAACGCGTTTTTAGGAGTATTTGCAAAATCTCCTATCAAACCAATGGAAGAACACATCAAGAAGGTTCATCAAGCAAGTAAAGCCTTGATACCTTTTTTTAATCACGTATTTAAAGAAGAGTGGCAGCAAGCAGAAGAGCTTCGCTTAACTATTCGTAATTTAGAGCGTGAAGCTGATGATATGAAAAGAGATATACGCTTACAATTACCGCGTGGTTTATTCATGCCGGTAGAGCGTACAGATCTGCTCGAACTCGTAACTCAACAAGATAAAATAGCAAATAAGGCTAAAGACATTGCAGGGCGCGTAATTGGCCGTGAAATGACAATTCCTAGTGCTATGCAAGCAGACTTTTTAGCTTATCTAACACGTTGTGTTGATGCGACTAAACAAGCATCAAAAGCAATTAATGAGTTAGAAGAATTGTTAGAAACGGGCTTTAAAGGTCGCGAGGTGACTTTAGTAGAAAAAATGCTCGTAGAATTGGATGCCATAGAACAAGACACGGATGAAATGCAAATTAAAGTACGCCGCCAACTACGCGATGTAGAAAGCGAGCTAAACCCAATTGATGTTATGTTTTTATACAAAATAATTGAATGGGTTGGCGAACTTGCAGATATTGCAGAGCGCGTAGGATCACGTCTTGAGCTGATGCTAGCTCGTTAATTTATAAAAATCAGTTCAAACGAAAGATTAAGGTTACACAATGGATATCATTGCATCTTACGGCACGGTATTAGTTTTAATTGCCGCAGCAGTCGGCTTTTTTATGGCTTATGGTATTGGCGCGAACGACGTTGCTAATGCGATGGGTACTTCGGTAGGTTCAAAAGCGTTAACAATTAAACAAGCAATTATTATTGCTATGATTTTTGAATTTGCTGGTGCTTACTTAGCAGGTGGTGAGGTTACATCAACAATCCGTAAAGGTATTATTGATGCTGCGCCTTTTGCTGCTCTCCCTGATTTAATGGTTTTAGGTATGATCTCTGCACTTTTTGCAGCAGGTACTTGGCTATTAATTGCCTCATTTTTAGGTTGGCCTGTTTCAACAACTCACTCAATTATTGGTGCAATCATTGGTTTTGCATTAGTTGCAGTGGGTACAGAGGCTATTCAATGGAATAAAGTAGGTGGTATTGTAGGCAGCTGGATTATTACACCTGCTATTTCGGGCTTTATTGCTTACTTAATCTTTATGAGTGCGCAAAAGCTGATTTTTGATACTGATGCACCGCTTAAAAACGCAAAACGCTTTGTACCTTTGTACATGGGTTTAGCGGGCTTTATTATGGCGCTAGTAACAATCAAAAAAGGCTTAAAGCATATAGGTATTAACCTGGGCGCTACTGAAGGCTATTTAATTGCGATCGCGATTGCAGTGATTGTGGCTATTATTGGTAAAATTGCGATTTCACGTTTAAATATCGACCCTAAAGCCGATAAACAAATGCAATTTAATAACGTAGAAAAAGTATTTGCGGTATTAATGGTATTAACAGCGTGTTGTATGGCGTTTGCGCATGGCTCAAACGATGTAGCGAATGCAATTGGTCCACTTGCTGCGGTTGTGAACATTGTTGAAAGCAACGGTGAAATTGCTAAAAAAGCGGCTATTGCTTGGTGGATTTTACCACTAGGTGGTTTTGGTATTGTTGCCGGTCTTGCTATTTTAGGTAAAAAGGTAATTAAAACGATAGGTGAAGGTATTACTCACTTAACGCCTAGCCGTGGTTTTGCTGCCGAATTAGCTGCTGCGTCTACCGTTGTTATTGCATCAGGTACAGGTATGCCAATTTCTACTACACAAACCTTAGTTGGTGCGGTATTAGGTGTAGGTATGGCACGTGGTATTGCTGCACTTAACATGGGTGTTATCAGAAACATTGTAGTTTCTTGGGTAATTACATTGCCAGTTGGCGCTGCCCTTGCTATTGTTATTTTCTACGTACTAAGAACCGCGTTTGGGGTTTAACAAAAAAGTACTCAAAGACTTTTAGCTTGAAAAGATCTCAACGCCCTAGGTGTTGGGGTCTTTTTATTTGTGGAAAGAAAAAATGACCAACCTACCAAGTATTAAACAGCTACAGTATTTATTAGCTGTACATCAGCACCAGCATTTTGGCCGTGCAGCAAGTGCGTGCTTTATTGGGCAATCTACTTTAAGCAGTGCAATTCAAAACCTTGAAGAAACACTCGGTTGTCAGCTAATTGAGCGAGAAAATCGCAGCCTTATGTTTACCAGTATTGGTGAAGAGGTCGTGGAGCGCTCTCGTAAAATTATTAACGATACAATTAGTTTAAAAGAGCTAACCAAAAGCTTTTTAACGCCACTCAGTGGTAAGTTAGTGGTAGGGGTTATACCCACTATCGCCAGCTTCATAGCGGCGCCTTTGTATCACTTTTGTAAGCAAACCTTTTGTGATTTAGAGTTGGTACTCGTTGAAGATACCAGCGACAAGTTATTAGATAAGCTTGAACACGGCCATATTGATTTAGCCTTATTAGCCTTACCGTACCAAACGGAGAAGTTTCATACTCAAGTATTGGCTAAAGATCACTTTAGTTTAGTGCACCATAAAGATTACAGCCCTGCTAAAGGCGTTGAAGACTTCAACTTGCTACCCGATGCTAGTGTGTTTTTATTAGAGCGAGAGCATTGTATGACGGGGCATGCATTAAGTGCGTGTCATCTAAACCGCTCAAGCTGTATTAACCCTTTTGAAGCTGCAAGCTTACATACCTTATTAAGCATGGTAGAGCATCAGTTAGGGGTTACATTTTTACCGCAGATGGCGATTAATGCGGGTATTCTTAAAGATAAAAACATGATAGCAACCCCATCGCAAGGCGATGCCTACAGAGATATAGGCATACTGTGGCGTAAAACCACAGGAAGAATTCGCGACTTTAAGTTATTCAGCCAACAGCTAGAAGTGTTTTTGGCTCGCCAATGTAGCTTAGACTTTGAGAGTTAAGCTTATTTACCTTTAAGGTTAAAGTGCAGCAGTAATATGTTGTTTTAGGTAAACAGGGTTTGTGCAGTGTGGTTATTGGCCACTATTAAGCACTCGCGTAGCATTAAACAAAACAGCAGCCTACAAGGGCTGCTGTTTGCTATGTGTTTGGCTTTCAAAGGGTTCTAGCTCGGGTAGAAAAAGCAAGTAAATCCAAACCACTACATTAAAATACGGGAGTAGGCCTAAAGTAGCGAATACGCCTACTGGGTAGCCCTTTAGCTGCGCGTACCGATAGCACTGATACGCAATTACACAATGTATTACGAGAAGTAAAATAATCAACTGCGCCATACCTTCCTCCTTAAACCTGACAAGCTTTAACCTCTATGTAATTGCTAGTCATGTATGCTTATAGGTAATGTCATGTTTTTATTGTTAAATCATCAAAATAACAAGACATTTACTAAGTGGTACGTAAAGTATAGGCAATAAGTGCAATAATGATAGTAATAAAATGCTTAAAACTGTTTAAAAATGTTTAGCTGGCGCTAGTGTGTTGTTGGATAAAAGGTTTCTTCTGGTAAATAATTTTAAGCGTCGATTGTACTTTTTCTACAGGCACAGGACGGGCAATAAAATAGCCTTGTCCGTAGTCAACACCAATCTCTTTTAGTGCAAAAAATATCTCTTCGCTTTCTACGTATTCTGCCACAGAGCGCTTATCAAGGGAGCGGCTTATATCGTTAATGGCCTTAACCAGTGCTAAGTCAATGGGGTCGTTAATCATGTCGCGTACAAACGAGCCATCTATTTTTACATGCTGTGCAGGTAACTGTTTTAAATAGTTAAATGTGCTAAAGCCTGTCCCAAAGTCATCAATAGAAAAATGGCAGCCTAAACTATTTAGCTTTTCTATCATTTTGCGGGTAGCTTTTAAATTGTTAACTGAGGCCGACTCGGTGATTTCAAAAATAATACGCGAAGGCGGTACGTGGTATTTTTCTAGGCTCGATTCTATATGTGGCAATAAGCGCTCATCTAAAAACGATTGAGCAGAGAGGTTAATAGCCACTTGACTTAAATCTGGGTGTTCAGCCACGCTAGCAATGGCATTGCGAATAACACATTGGTCCATTAAAAAGGTGTCGTTTAGCAGCTCAAGAGAGGGAATAAATTGATTAGGGAAAATAAGTTTATCGTCTACTTTTAAACGCAGTAACGCTTCAAAATAAGCCACTTTATTGGCTTTAAAGTCCCATATTGGCTGATAGTGCAGCTCTACGTTATCTTGCTGAAGTGCTTGTCGAATCTCATGCCCCCACTCAAGCCCGGTTTGCAAGGTGTTATTTTGCGCATCTTCTTTTGAGTAGCAGTGCACTAGGTTACGGCCTAAACTTTTAGCAATATATAAGGCAATATCGGCTTGCTTGAGGCACTCACTCGGGTCGCAATTTTTAGCCGTTATTTGCGTTAAGCCAATAGAGCAGCTAATTGAATACACTTGGTCTTCAGATTTAAACTCGTGCTGTTCAATCGCGCTACAAATACTCTCTGCAATTAGGTGAGCGTCAAGCAGCTGCGTATTTTTTAAAATAACAGCAAATTCGTCACCGCCTATTCTACACACTAAATGTTTAGCGCTAATGTTTGCTTCAAATAATTGAGCTACATCTTTTAGTACAATGTCGCCTTGTTGGTGGCCTTTGCTGTCGTTAATTATTTTAAAATGATCTAAATCGATGTAAATAAGTGCGTGCTCTACACCACCATAGGTGTGCTTGGTTTGGCATATTTTATTGAGTTGTTGATCAAAATAATAACGATTATGTAAACCTGTTAGCGTATCGTGCAGGGCTAAGTGGCGCAGCTTTAATTCAGCTTGTTTACGCTCGTGTATGTTGTCGATTGTGGCAGTAATGGTGGCATTATTACGGCTATTTTTTATTAGCTGTAAGCGGCATTCCACCCAAATCTGATTGCCATTTTTATGATTAAGTTGAATCTCGACTTGCTGCTGGTGCATGCCGCCATTAAGAATATCGTTAATGGTCGTATTTAGTTTTACTTGGCATTCATCAGAGCAATAATCGATTAATGATTTTTGCAAAGACGATTTAACCCCAAAGCCACTTAGTGTTTCCCAAGCAGGATTGATAAAGCGAATTTTACCTTGTTGGTCGAGCTCTAAAACCACCGTATTTAAATGCAGCAAAATACGTTGGTGCGCCGAAAAAAGCTCTTTGTAGCGTACTTCGCTAATACTTAACTGTTCAACCTTTTGGGCAAACTCAGCATAACTAACCATAAAGTCTTCACGGCGCGCAGCATGGTCACATACTTTATTTAAAAACGACGGGTCGTATGGCGCTCTTATAAAGTCGGTAACACCGGACAGCAGCAGCTGCTCTGCATAGTCGGCATCGTTATTATCAATAATAGTTACAATGGCTTGTTTAGGGTTATGTTGCAGTATTTCTTCGACTAACTTATCGGATGTGCCCGCATGTGAAGCGGTTGCATCAAGTAGTACAATGGCAAACTGTTGTTGGTTGAAAGCGTTTAAAGCACTTTGGCTTGAGGTGACATGGGTAATGGCAAAATTGAGCTTAAGTTGCTCTGCTATTTCATCGGCTTTTTGCGCTATTGGTTCAAGCAAGAGTAAATTAAGGCGGCTGCTTTTTTCTAAATGCGTAGACAGAACATTGGCCAGCACCTGCGGCAGCATATCTTGGTGCTCAAAGGGCAGTACGGCATCTATGCCATAACTACGAGCGGTGGTTTCAGCTATACGCTCACAGTAAATAGGCGGAATAAGTAAAATTGGGGTGTTTTTTGGGGTGTTAAGTAAGCCTGAGCGGATCATGCGAGAAAAACGCCAGCCATCTATTTTCCCCACGCTCAAGCCCGTAATAATCATGTTTACTGGCTGCTTTTTTAACAGAGTGAGCGCATCTTGGCTATCTGCTACTTCTATGAATTCAAATACCTTTAAATGTCCTAAAGTGGCGCGAATAGTGCGGCGTTCTTCACTACTTGCGTTTAGAATGAGCAACTTCAGCTTACCTGCCACTTTTTTAACCCCGAAATTAGAAACATCATTATTTAAGGTGAGTAAGAATAATGATATTTACCAATAAGAACAAGATTATTTAAAGTAGTTACTCAAATGTATCTAAAATAGGGCGAATCCTCTCAACTGTGGTAGATATCTTGAGCTTAGCCGAGGATAGATATACACTTGGCGCGATTTTAATGATGTGGAATACCGACTATGCGCGTGGCTGACTTTAGCTTTGACTTACCTGATGAATTAATTGCTCGTTTTCCTAAACAAGACAGAACCAGCAGCCGTTTACTAACCCTAGATGGCCCAACTGGCAACGTTGAACACAAAGTGTTTAGCGACCTACTTGATTTAGTAAACGAAGGTGACTTATTAGTATTTAATAATACCCGCGTTATTCCTGCTCGTATGTTTGGCCAAAAAGCCTCTGGCGGTAAAGTCGAAGTACTTGTAGAGCGTGTAGTTGATGAACACCGCGTACTTGCCCATGTAAGAGCAAGTAAGTCGTTAAAGCCTGGTAACGAAGTTATTTTAGAAGGCAAAGCAAAAGCGACAATGATTGCGCGTCACGATACGTTATTTGAGCTTGAATTTGATCGCACCCAAAATGTACTAGATATTCTAAACGACATTGGCCACATGCCTTTACCTCCTTACATTGACCGCCCAGACACCGAAGCTGACCGCGAGCGTTATCAAACCGTTTATGGCGAAAAGCCCGGTGCAGTAGCAGCGCCTACGGCAGGGCTGCATTTTGACGATAAGCTAATGGCGGCATTAAAACAAAAAGGCGTAAACATGGCGTTTGTTACGCTACATGTTGGCGCAGGTACGTTTCAGCCGGTGCGTGTAGAAAGCGTAGATGAGCATGTAATGCACTCTGAATACATTGAAGTACCTGATGAGGTGGTTCACGCTGTTGCTAATACAAAAGCTAACGGTGGGCGTGTTATAGCTGTGGGAACTACCTCTGTACGCTCGCTGGAGTCGGCAGCAAAAGTACACGGCGGTAAATTAGAGAGCTATTTTGGCGATACCGATATTTTTATTTTTCCGGGTTATCAGTTTAATGTAGTTGATGCCATGGTGACTAACTTTCACTTGCCAGAATCAACCCTCATAATGCTAGTAAGTGCCTTTAGCGGCCAAGATAACATTATGGGCGCGTACAACACGGCTATAGAACAAAAGTACCGCTTTTTTAGCTACGGCGATGCGATGTTTTTAACACGTAAATAAGCACGTTTTTATCCGGTACCGTTTTTAAAAGCCCAGCTCGCACGCTGGGTTTTTATTTGCCTGCGCTAATACGCAGTGAATTTAGCGCAGCTAAGTAGTAATAACGGGGCAAAAAGGGTAGAATCGAGCGGTTAAATTATAGCTTGTTGGACTGTTTTTCCGACATTGAGGATGATATGAAATTTGAATTAGACCGCACCGACGGGAAAGCGCGCCGCGGCCGCTTGATTTTTGACCGTGGTGTAATAGAAACGCCTGCATTTATGCCAGTAGGTACTTACGGTACTGTTAAGGGCATGACCCCAGATGAAGTTAAAGCCACAGGGGCACAAATTTGTTTGGGTAACACCTTTCATTTAATGCTACGCCCAGGTACTGAAATCATTAAGCAACACGGTGATTTACACGACTTTATGAATTGGGACTTTCCAATTTTAACCGACTCTGGTGGTTTCCAAGTATTTAGCCTTGGTGCTATGCGTAAAATTACCGAAGAAGGCGTGTTGTTCCAATCGCCGGTAAATGGTGACCAAATTATGATGTCGCCTGAAAAATCAATGGAAGTACAGCGTGATTTAGGCTCAGATATCGTCATGATTTTTGACGAATGTACGCCATACCCTGCCACCGAAAAAGAAGCAAAAGACTCAATGGAGCTATCGCTTCGCTGGGCTAAGCGCTCTAAAGAAGGCCACGGCGATAACCCATCAGCCTTATTTGGTATTATCCAAGGTGGTATGTACCCAGAGTTACGTGCACAATCACAAAAAGGCCTAGAAGAAATTGGCTTTGATGGTTACGCATTAGGCGGCCTATCGGTTGGTGAGCCTAAAAACGAAATGATGAATATTCTTGATCATTGTGCGTACAAAATGCCAGAAGACAAACCGCGCTACTTAATGGGTGTAGGTAAACCTGAAGACTTAGTTGAGTCTGTACGCCGTGGTATTGATATGTTTGACTGTGTAATGCCTACCCGTAATGCACGTAATGGTCATTTATTTATTACCACAGGTACAATTAAAATTCGCAACGCAGTACATAAAACAGACACTGGCCCACTTGATCCTGAGTGTGATTGCCATACCTGTAAAAATTATTCGCGTGCTTATTTGCATCACCTTGATAAATGTAACGAAATTTTAGGCGCACGACTAAACACAATCCATAACTTACGTTACTATCAGCGTGTTATGGAAGGCCTACGCAATGCAATTAGCGAAGGTAAACTAGAAGAATTTGTTAGTGATTTTTATGCTCGCCGTGGCCAAGACGTGCCAGAGCTTGCAGATATAAATTAAAATTTAAAAATATAGAGGAAGTATTATGAGTTTATTTATTTCAAACGCACACGCCGCTGCTGGTCAACCTGCTGCAAGTGGTGGCTGGGAAATGCTAATTATGTTAGCTATTTTCGGTTTAGTTTTTTACTTTTTAATTTACCGCCCACAAGCTAAGCGTGTTAAAGAGCACAAAAGCCTTATGAGCGCGATGGCTAAAGGTGATGAAGTACTTACCCAAGGCGGTTTAGTAGGTAAAATTGTTAAAATTACTGAAGATAAAGATTTCATTGTGATTTCTTTAAATGAGCAAGCTGAAGTAACAGTACAAAAATCGGCAGTATCTGCTGTATTGCCTAAAGGCACAATGAAGTCACTATAAAAATAAAAAGGACATGCCTGTGTTAAACAAGTTTCCAATTTGGAAGTATTTACTTGTTTTAGCTGTGGTAGCCATTGGCCTTTTATATGCTTCTCCAAACTTGTATGGCCGCGATCCGGCCATTCAGGTTTCGGGGGCAAAAGGCGCAGATGTCGATCTCAGTGTAGTAGACAAAGTAAACGCAACCCTCAAACAACATAATGTAACAGCTAAGTCTACCGTGCTTGAAGGCGGCCAAGTATTAGTACGTTTTAAAAATGTTGAAGAACAGCTAAAAGCGCAAGACTTACTGCGTAATTCTCTTAGCGACGATTATATCTCTGCTATTAATATGGCACCTGCGCAACCTGCATGGTTAAAATCATTGGGTGGTAACCCTATGAAGCTAGGTCTTGATTTAAGTGGTGGTGTTCACTTCACCATGGAAATCGACATGGCAACCGCGGTAGATAATCAGCTAGAGCAAATGGAACAAGATTTTCGTAGCGACCTACGCGAAGAAAAACTTCGTTACCGTAGTGTTCGCCGCGTAGCGGGCTCTGAACGTATGCGTGTAGAAATGCGTACCGAAGAAGATAAAGAGGCGGCTGAACGCTTCTTAGCATCGCGCTACCCACTAAACGTATACATTGATGATAGCAGTAACGATCGCGCATTTTTTGCCACTATGAGTGAGCAAAAGCTTAAAGAAATACGTGACTACGCTATTAAGCAAAACGAAACCATTATTCGTAATCGTATTAACCAAATTGGTGTTGCAGAGCCTAACGTACAGCGCCAAGGTGCTGAGCGTATTATTGTGCAACTACCAGGTGTACAAGATACAGCACGCGCTAAAGAAATTTTAGGTGCAACGGCCACGCTTGAATTTCGTGAAGTAGACGAAAACGCAGACCCAAGTGCTGCTGCTCAAGGACGTATTCCTGCGGGCACAGAAATGATCATGAGCCGTGATGGCTACCCTGTGGTACTTAAAAAACGTGTCATTCTTGAAGGTAGCCATATCACTGGTGCACAATCAGGAAACGACGAATACCAGCGTCCACAAGTAAGCATTACCTTAGATAGCAAAGGCGGGGCAAAAATGAATGCCTTTACCAAGCGTGCAATTGGTAAGCGCATGGCAACGGTATTTATTGAATACAAGCCATCGGGTAAAAAAGATGCTGACGGTAAAGCACTTCCACCTATTAAGGTAGAGGAGGTTATTAACGTTGCGACTATTCAAGCTCGTCTTGACCGCTCATTCCGTATTACAGGTATTGATAACCCAGCCGAAGCCCACAACTTAAGCTTACTATTACGCGCCGGTGCATTAGTAGCGCCAATTCAAATTGTTGAAGAGCGCACAGTAGGCCCAAGCTTAGGTCAAGAAAACATTGAAGCCGGCATGACAGCTGTAGCCCTTGGCTTTGCGTTTGTACTTGCCTTTATGCTTATTTACTACAAAGGGTTTGGTTTAGTTGCCAACATTGCACTAGCAGCTAACTTAGTGCTTATTGTAGGTGTAATGTCGTTAATTCCAGGAGCCACATTAACGCTGCCAGGTATTGCCGGTATTGTATTAACAGTGGGTATGGCGGTTGATGCTAACGTACTTATTTTTGAGCGTATTCGTGAAGAGCTGGCCGATGGCCGCAGCCCTCAACAAGCCGTTCATTTTGGTTACGATAGCGCCTTTAGTACTATTTTTGATGCCAATATTACCACTTTAATTGCTGCGGTTATTTTATTTGCAGTGGGCACTGGCCCTATTGCAGGTTTTGCCGTAACACTCGCAATTGGTATTTTAACTTCAATGTTTACAGCCATAGTTGGTACCCGTGCGGTAATTAACTTATTTATTGGTGGTAAGCGCATTGATAAACTTTCAATTTAAGGAGCGGACATGCAAATTTTAAGTTTGGGTGGTAAAACCCTACGTTTCATGTCACTTCGTAAAGTGGCTATGGGTTTTTCTACGCTATTAATTTTAGCGTCGTTTGCCTCAATTTTTATCAAAGGTTTAAACTTTGGTTTAGATTTTACTGGCGGTACCGCTGTAGAGGTTGGTTTTTCGCAACCTGCAGATTTGAAAAAAGTACGCTCAGTATTAGCTGAAAACGGGTTTGCCGATGCTTCAGTGCAGCTGTTTGGTTCTAGCCAAGATATTTTGGTTCGTTTAGCGCCGCGTGGCAGTGAAGTAAAAGCCGAAGTTATTGGTAACCAAGTTATTACTGCCTTAAAGCAAGCTGATGAGAGTGTAGTAATGCGCCGCATTGAGTTTGTAGGCCCAAGCGTAGGGGAAGACTTAAAAGAGCAGGGTGGCCTTGCCATGTTAACTGCGCTTATTTGTATTTTGATTTACGTGGCATTTCGCTTTGAGTGGCGTTTTGCTGTGGGCGCGGTAGGTGCACTACTACACGATGTAATTATAACAGTGGGTTTGTTTTCTGTATTAGGGTTAGAGTTTGACTTAACTATTTTAGCGGCAATATTGGCGGTAATTGGTTACTCACTTAACGATACTATTGTTGTATCTGACCGTATTCGTGAAAACTTCCGTAAAGTACGCATCGACGACACTATCGAAATTATCGACATGTCGTTAACGCAAACACTTAACCGTACACTTGTAACGTCAATCACCACTATTTTGGTATTGATTGCGCTATTTGTGTGGGGCGGACAAACCATTCATGGCTTTGCTACAGCCCTGTTATTTGGTGTGTTCATTGGTACTTATTCTTCAGTTTACGTTGCAAGCTCGGTAGCTATTACCATGGGCGTAAGTAAAGAAGATTTAATACCAGAGGTAATTGAAAAAGAAGGCGCAGACCTAGACGCATTGCCGTAATAGAGTTAACGCTAAATAAAACCGCTCAATTGAGCGGTTTTTTATTGCGCGCGGTTTTATAGAGCTTGGTTGCTTTAAGATTAAACGTACACGCTTTTTAGGCTGAACTTAAAGCCTTGAGCCGGTTATATAATTAAGGCATTACAATAACGTATGAATAGTTAACAGTATATTAGGCTATAAACTTAGCGCTTATATTGTACCGCCCCTAAATTGAGCAAATTTAATCCTGAATGGTCAATAGCAGCTAATGCCATAAAATTGTCATACAGGCTTGCTACTTTAATGCCCCTATTAAACGACAATCAGGTTTTGCAGTGACGATGCAGCGCAAAGTACTAGAGTACATTTTAAGTAACGGTGAAATAACCACGTTATTTCAGCCTATTTTTGATATAGCTAATCAAACAATTATAGGTTACGAAGCGCTAAGTCGAGGGCCTAAAAACAGCCCTTTGGAAATGCCTAACCGACTGTTTGAAGCGGCCAGTGAGCACGCTTTAATTTCAGAGCTTGAGCTATTATGCCGCTCAAAAGCAATTGAAAACTTTGTAAAGCTTAATCTAAACGGTAAGTTATTTTTAAATGTAAGCCCTAAAACCTTGCTTGACCCTTGCCACCCAAAAGGTGAAACCTTGCACTTAATAGAGCAGTTTGGTTTAGCAGCAAACCGAGTGGTAATTGAGGTAACAGAGCAAGAAAAGGTCGACGATGGTTTTTTATTATTAAAAACAATTGCACACTACCGCGAGCTGGGTTTTACCATTGCCATTGACGACTTAGGTGCTGGTTACTCGGGCTTAAAACAGTGGTCTGAACTATGCCCCGATTTTGTAAAAATCGACCGTTACTTTATTGATCATTGCGATGAAAGCGAAGTTAAAAAAGAGTTTTTGAAATCGATTACGGTACTAGCAAAAGCAACAAACACCGCCGTAATAGCCGAAGGCATAGAAAGAGTAGAAGAGCTTGCCTATGTTGAAAGCTTAGGCATAGCAAACGTACAAGGTTTTTTACTGGAAAAACCAAACTCAAATCCAAGCCTTGATTACAGCTCAGAGCAATTACAAGCATTAAACTTTAAACAGCCAAGCAATACGTTTGATCAATCAATGGCGATTGGCTGGCTTGCTGTTACACAAGAAGCAATAGACAGCGAAACCCGTTGTAAAGACGCCCACAAGCTATTCGAAAAAGACAAAGCCGTGATGAGCCTAGCGGTTTTAAATAAAGCCGGCCAACCGGTTGGCTTACTACATAAAGATCAGCTCACTGAGGTGTTTGCAGCGCCCTATGGCCATGCACTTTACGACAAGTGCCCCGTAACTGACTTTATGGATAAACAACCTTTAGTGGTGGATGAAAACCAACTTCTTGATACCGTGAGTCAGCAAATTACAGAGCAAGACTTTGATATTCGCCGCCATATTGTGATCACCCGAAATAAACGTTACCTAGGGCTTGCCCCATTGCGTGATATTTTAAAGCACATAACAGAAGAAAAAATTCGTCACGCCCAGCATGCTAACCCACTCACCATGCTCCCTGGTAATGTAGCGATTAATGAGGCAATAGAGCAAAGGTTACGCTCACAAAGTGCGTTTTCGCTTGCCTATATAGATCTTAATCACTTTAAGCAGTTTAATGATTTATACGGCTATGCCAGTGGCGATAGTGTGATTAAATTATTGGCAGATGTAACCGTGCAAGCATGCGAAAACAGTGCTAACTTTGTAGGACATATAGGTGGTGATGACTTTATGGTTGTGTTTGACCAATCAGATGCTGTGTATATTTGTAATACCATAATTGAGCAGTTTGAACTTCAATCACGCACTTTTTTTACGCCTGAGCACATTAAGAGCAAAGGCTACTGGGCTACAAATCGTGAGGGAGAAAAGCAATTTGTACCTTTACTTACGTTATCAATTGGCCTTGTGGAGCCCGACTTACAAGAATGTAAAAACAGCCATCAAGTTGCAGCACTTGCAACAGATGCTAAAAAAGAGGCTAAGCGGTATCGCCATAGTTATTTGTTTATTTGTAAGCGCAGAAAGCCTGCGCCTGCCGTAGTGCGCTTAGCACCAGAGAATAAACAGGTGGTATAAAAAATAGGTAATTATTATGTTGCCATTTAAAGTAGTTGTTGGTGGGTTTGCTTTATTTGCGGTTAGTTTTTTTGTGCAAGGGGTAGAGATTGTTAATGTTGCTCAAAAGCAAAGTGTGCAAAATGCCCGTGAAGAATACCTAAGTGAGCTATTAACACGAGCCCTAGAGCGGGCTAATTATCCTGTAGACATAAAAATGCAGCCAGTGAGCTTACAGCAACAGCGTGACCTGATTGAGCTAGATAAAACAGAGTTAGATGTTTATTGGAGCATGAGCAGCCCAGAACGAGAGGCACGGGCAATAGCCGTTAAAGTCCCGCTATTTAAAGGCTTTATAGGCAAGCGCGTTTTATTAACCAGTAAAAAAAATGTCGAGAAATTTAAAGGCATTACCACTTTGGCGCAATTAAGTGAGCTCTCGGCAGTGCAAGGGCATGATTGGCCAGATACAAAAATAATGGCCTATAACGGCTTACATGTAAGGCCGCTGAGTAACTATCAAGCTATGTTTACGCTTACTAGCCGTGGCAGAATTGATTACTTTCCTCGCTCATTTATCGAAGTTAATTCTGAGCTTGTTGCCAATGCGCAGAGTAACTTAGTTATTGTGCCTAATTTATTTATTAGTTATCCCACCGGTATTTATTATTTTGTTGTAAGTAGTAAGCCAGCTTTAGCGCAAGCTATAGAGCTTGGGTTGCAAAACATGCAAAACAGCGGAGAGTTTGATGCGTTATTTGATGAGTATTTTGCAAAAGACATAAACTCTCTCCCTTTTACAAAAGGTTATACCACGGAGCTAAAGCTCGATAACCCTTACTTTTAAAACAAAAAAGGAGCCATAGGCTCCTTTTTTATAGTAGGGTTACATGCGCTTTATTAGCGAAGTAACGCTTCAGGTAATACTGGGCGAATTTCACGGATAATTGCTTGAGTAAGCTTAGGTGCACCACAAATAATGTTACCGCTATTGTTGTAGTTAACGCCACCTGCAAAATCAACAACCATGCCGCCAGCTTCTTTTACAAGTAACTCGCCTGCTGCTGTGTCCCACGGTTTTAAACCAATTTCAAAAAAGCCATCAACACGGCCCGCCGCTACATATGCCATATCTAGCGCTGCAGAACCTGCACGACGAATATCAGCAGTTTGTGTAAACAATGCTTTAAACGCGTCTGTGTATGCATCTAAGTGGTGTTTTTGTTTGAAAGGGAAGCCTGTTGCTAAAATTGAACCAGCTAATTCTACGGTTTTAGTAACGCGTAAACGCTTGCTGTTTAGCTGTGCGCCTTGACCACGAGATGCAGTGAAAAGCTCGCCACGAACTGGATCGTAAATTACAGCTTGGTCTAAACGACCTTTTACTTTAAGTGCGATAGAAACCGCGAAATGAGGGATACCCTTGATGAAGTTAGTTGTGCCATCAAGCGGGTCAACAATCCATTGGTAATCTGCATCTTTGCCTTTGTGCTCACCTAGTTCTTCACCAACAATGCAGTGATCAGGGTAAGATTTTAAAATTGTATCACGAATTACGGCTTCGGCTTCTTTATCAATGTTAGTCACTAAGTCGTTAGTGCCTTTTTGTTGAATTTCAACTTTTGATAAATCTTCACTTGCGCGAAGTAAAATTTTGCCTGCGTTGCGCGCAGCGCGAACCGCAATGTTTAACATTGGATGCATGGTATTACCTTTGGGTTGTAAAAGAACGTTTATATATTTAAGCCGGCGTATTTTAGCGACTTTTGCCATAAAGTAAACAATAAACCCTAAATACTTTTGTGCGTTTTTTGTACGGCCTTGAAATGCATGTAAATTTATTCGCATCTAAGGCATGTTGGCGTGTATGGATTGAAATTTGTTCAACCAAAGGGCAACTTAATCACAGCCATGATGCAAAGCTTCCGCGTCCTGCTCACGCCCCTTACCTACATCCATGTAGGCAAAGCTTCCGTGTCCTGCTAGCAAACATACTGTTGTAAAAATTAATCTTACAAGGGCAATACACGCCAATAATACTAAAAAGTAAAAAAAGTGCTTTACCTAAAGTTAGCTTGAGGTTTTATCTTGTGTTTAAGCAATCAACTAGGGTAAATAATAATGAAATTAGAACACGTACATTTAGTAGTAAACGATATAAATGCCATGCTTAAATTTTACCAAGCAGCCTTTCCTTATTGGTCAATTAGAAGTGAAGGGCATAACACCTGGTATGGCAAACCTAAGCGCTGGGTACATTTTGGCGACGATAACCATTACATTGCTATAAGCGATAATGGCGAGCATAAAAACAGAGATTTGACAGGGCACCAAGTCGGGCTGGCTCACTTTGCCTACGTTACAAACAACCTAGACGCTGTTATACAGCGCT
Organism: Pseudoalteromonas sp. 2CM41L; assembly: GCF_023161905.1. Taxonomy (NCBI): domain Bacteria; kingdom Pseudomonadati; phylum Pseudomonadota; class Gammaproteobacteria; order Alteromonadales; family Pseudoalteromonadaceae; genus Pseudoalteromonas; species Pseudoalteromonas sp. 2CM41L. The sequence continues at coordinate 55,986 of NZ_JALNTN010000012.1, read as the reverse complement.
TAAAACACGCCGGATTTAGCATTGATAAAGAGGGTGCAGAAAACCCATTTAGAAAAAACGCATATTACTTAGACCCTGCAGGATTCGAGGTTGAGTTTGTGCAGTATATGAGTGACATTCCAAGCGAGCGTAATAACGACTTATAAAATAGGCATAAATAACGGTGTAGAAAAGCGCATACTATGGCTTTTCTACCCATTGTGTTTTTACCCGTATTATTTATTACTCACCCCAAGCTGGGCCTTTAAATCATTAGCAAAACTCACAAATTTTTCTTTAATGGTGCGTTTAACTTTTACCTCCACCGAACCTAAAACTGTTTTACCTTCTAGGTTAATTGTGGGGCCTTGACGCTTATTAAGCGACACCGTTTTGTTTTCAAAACTACCTAATATACAAAACATTTTAGAAACTACATTAACGTGCTCTGGTACGTAAATTTCTTCGCTGCCAAAAATACAATTTACATGCACGGTAACATGTTGGTGGGCAAAAATAGCATCAGTAAAATCTAAAACAATCGACCCCATATAGTTTTGAATGTAAATATCTTTAGGCACCACCCATTGGCCGCTACGCTCGCTTGAGCCTAAAATGCTTCGCAGTGTTAAGTTTTCTTCATCCGCTTGTTGGGCGCTGTAGTTAGGGGCAAATTGCGTTTGCTTTTGAGCACTGTACTGGGTATCTGTAGTAAGGGTTAAATCCTCTACTAAATTAAGTAACGCAGTATTTTCGATTGCTTCCATTGCACTGTCTAAGCGCCTTTCAAAGGCTTCAGCTGAAATAACGCCATGGCTGTAGTTATAAATAAGTTGGTCTATCACTTGTTCGCGAACTTGCTCTATTGGGCGGTCTTCAATTTTTACAGACATGGGAATAATCCTTTTTATATGAGTTACCACTTTACATAGCAAGTGCTGTACCAAAATTTAACTACCTATATATCAATGGCTTATTATTTTTATAGCGCCGCTTAATTTATTATATTAACGATAGATTAACCAAAACAGCAATATAATCGTTATTTTCACCACTTAAGAAAGTTTTACCTAATAGCCTGTAAATGTTTACTCGGAGGTATTTTTATTTATACCCAATGAAATAGCTAACTCCATGAATTTAAAGTGTTAATAAAGTTGGCCTAAAGCTCGCATACATAAAAGTGTCTTTAATCAAAAGGAGAAAGATTATGAAAACATTCAACAAATCTATGATTGCGGCTTTAGTTCTAGGTACTACAGCTATGGGTGCTCAAGCGGGCACTTGGGAAAATGAAAGTAAAGATGCTTGGATTGATGGTAAGGCAGAAACAGTGCTTCTTATGAACACTAATCTAAACAACTTTGACATTAACACTGATGTAAAAAATGGCAAGGTAGTACTTACAGGTAAAGTAAACAGCGACCTTGATAAAGAGCTAGCTGAAGAACTTGTAATTAGCCTAGATGGCGTATCTGATGTAGAAAACAACCTAACTGTTGTGAAAAACATGGATATGGACGACAAAGATCGTGACACTATGGATGATGATGATAACGACTTAACTGACGCTAAAATCACCACAGTAATTACTACACGTTTCTTATTTGACTCAGAAGTTGACGGTACAGATATCGACGTTGATACCGACAACGGTATAGTAAAACTTAAAGGTTCTGTTGAAACAGAAGCTGAAAAGCAGTTAGCAGTAAAAATTGCTAAAAATGCTGAAGATGTTCGTGACGTAGTAGATGAACTAACTATTGTTGCTGAATAATACACTATACTAAAAAGCCCAGCTTAGCTGGGCTTTTTGCTTGTCATTTTTAAAGGAGCTATATCATGGATATCATTCGTATAATACTGTCGATTTTATTACCGCCACTGGGTGTATTTTTACAAGTTGGTTTAGGTATGCACTTTTGGCTAAATATTTTACTAACTTTACTAGGTTACTTCCCTGGTTTAATTCACGCTATCTACATTATTGCTAAAAAATAATGTGTGGTGTGTTCAATGTGAGCCGGCCACTTTTTTATAGTTATTAAAATTGTAAAAAAGCGGCTTACATACTTCTGCGTTTATTTTCTGTTATTTCCTGCCTATTTGCATGCAAAAAGATTACTATTTAAGCAGTCAGCTTACTGATTGTTAAAATAAAGGTTTTTGCTAGTGACAAGCCTTAAAAAACTTTTTATACTGCAACCCGCTTTAGTCGCTCAGTGGCTAAACGCTTCAAAAATTAACTACCTCGTAGTTATACAAAGTTGGCCCCTTAGCTCAGTTGGTTAGAGCACACGACTCATAATCGTTAGGTCCCCAGTTCGAGTCTGGGAGGGGCCACCACTTTTCAAAGCTTCCCAAGTAAATAACTACTAACAGAAATTACCCTGTGCTACCTCTGTGCTACTTTTCATTATAGTAATATATAAATACTTTTTCTAAGTTGTTTTGTATATCGATAGATAAGTAGATGCTAGACTGCGATAAAGTTACTAACATGGATGTGTCGTATGAACCAATTTGATATTAATGATAAAGACATAGAAAAAAAATTAACTTCTCTAAAAGAAAATGAATTAAGTCAATCAGTACTAGTTCCGTTATTGAAGGAAGTCTACTCTACTCGTGTCGAGTTTACTGGGGGAGTCTATGAAAAAGGAAGAGATATAATCATCTATAAGAAGGATGAACTTGGTGAATTAGAGCCTATCGCTGTACAAGTAAAAAAAATATCTCCCTCTGCAAATTCCCAAACTAGATCATTTCAGCAGTTGCTTAATCAACTCTCACAAGCTAAAGACGAACCTATTATTGACCCTGAGACATCTCTTGAAGTTGATGTAAAAAAAGTGATATTTGTCACACCTTTTCTTCTAGAGCAAAAAGTCATAGATACCCATAAAGGAGCTTTTAAAAAAGCTAAATTAGAAGGTATAACGATCATTGATGGGTTTAAGTTAATAGGGCTGTTGAAAGCAAAAGCTCCATTTTTGCTTAACTCGTTACTTGAAAATAAACAGATCTTAAAAAGCTATGTTAGCCCTAAGTTGACAAATGATTTGCTTATGAAAGCCTTGAACATGGGTACAGGCAAAAAGGTTTGCGATATTTACTGCGATATAGACTTTACCTTTGGAAATAATCGTAGTGCATTAGATCAACATAAGAAAATTGAACCTAAAAAAGCTGTAAAGATAGAAAGAGTATCTTCCAAGTACTTTTCTAAGTTTTGTGCACGCTTTAAGTCAATGGAAGTAGCATCAGGCATTACAATTTTAGATTGTAATGAAATCAATCTTGCTAAGAAAAAGTTTGAAAAAGCGATATCTTTAGAAAGTGAAGATAAGGCTCATCGTAAAAATATAAGCACTTATAAAAGAGAGATCAAAGAGTTAAGTTCTGACGAAATATTTACAAAATATAATTCATTAAAGATAGATGTGAGCGCTATTCTAACTCTGATTAAGAGCGATCCAGCTCTTCTTGAGGAGCATGCTTTTAAAGAACAAGAAGATGAATTGTTGTATAAGGCTTTGATGTTAAAGATTAGAAGAGCCTGCAGCAATATTGATGTGTTGAATTTAAAAATAAAGCAAATAAGAGAATTAATAGATGATTTAGATATTTCAATCGAAGTAGATTTAGGATTAGTTGCTAAATCATTTAACATTGTAGCGACAAAAGTGCGTGAAGCATACTCTAAGCGATTCTCAACAGGTGAGTATCTTTACTCAATAAATTGTCTCAATGAGTTTATAGCAAACCTAAGACCGTATATTAATGAGTTTGAAATTGAACAGCTTGAATATATTAATAATACTAAAATTACGCTTTCTGATGCTCTTGAGTCCAAATATAACGTATTGTTACTTGGAGATGCTGGTTCAGGTAAAACAACGAACTTGCAGGTACATGCCGGTACTCTCTACGAAAATGGATACGACGGCATCGTTTTCTATTCATCTTTGAATGAATTATGTCAACATAAAAAAGTGGAAGAGGACCCCTGCTTATTTGAATTAATAGCTCGTTATATGCACAGCGTAGGTATTCAAAAAAGTACACAGGAAATCATCGAGTCTTTGAAAAATAACAAATGTGTTATTATCTTAGATAGCATCGATGAGGCCATTGCTACCTATTTTTGGGTGATAGAGGCGTTATCAGCACTTGCAAAAGGGATTACAAAAGGAAAAATAATTACCTCTTCACGTTATACTGTAGAGGAAATTAGTGAGTTAGGCTTTTTATCTCTATCTTTATGTCCGTTTAACAATAATCAAAAAGAGCAGTTCTTTAACAAATGGTTTTCCCAAGCCGATGATGCTGTTCAAATTATTGAGCATCTAATTAACAACCCTAAGCTAGGCGATGTGGTGACTAATCCACTATCGGCGACGATTTTAGCAACACTAAAAGAGAATAATATACCACTACCTACAACAGAGGCTTCGCTCTATCAAAAACGATTTGAATTGCTTAGTGGTATGTTTGATAGATTCAAAGGTGTTAATCGCTCAACAATACAACCAGAAAATTTAATTAGAACAGCTCAATACTTGGCCTTTGAAATACATAAAAAAGGAGAGCGAAAGTTTTCTCGTGAACAAGCAATAAAGATTTGCAAAGGCTATGAAGATAATTTTGACTTATCGCCAAGCGAAGCAGTTGTTAATGAACTGATTTCTCCTTGTGAGATTATCCAGCCTACCAACGATGGAAATTTTAGTTTTGGGCACTTGCGATTCCAAGAGTTTTTATCATCAAAGGAGTTTGGCCATAGAAGGGGCTTAGTGTTGCACAAATATGTCACTTCTAATTGGTGGTACGATGTTATTGTTCTCTATTGCCAAGACTCGAAGAGTATAGACTGGATTATTGAAGATGCAATTCAAAATGAATATACAGCTAAATCGCCGGAGTTACTCAAAACGATAATCCAATTTGGTAAGGAAAGTCAAAAAAGTAAACTTATGCGGAAGTTGAATATTGCTTTGAACGAAGAGGTTAAATCTGCCCCAAATTATTTTGAAGACGATAATTATGACGATATTAGCTTTGAACTAGGTTTAAATCTTTAGGTTAAATTTACTCTGTAGGTTGAATTATTACTTTAAATAAACTTCAGTAATTTCAGCCCTGAAATGGCCTAGCTCTTGCGATACTGTTTCGAGAGCTATTGCTCTACTTAAACCGAAACTCCTTAGCTCAGCCATTCTCTCTTGTGCGTAGCTATGCCTGAGGCCATGACCGCCATTAGAAAAAAAGAGTGTGCGGCTAGATGCTTTTGAGAATGAGCATGACCATTTATGACCACCGCCAAGATCGTAGCGTTGCAAATAGTTAATTTCCCTATCACGAACGGTAATAGGCTGTGCTAAGCGCCTTTGTTCTAGTTGTGTAGCCAGTGCGTTAGGTATTAATACATCACGGATTAGGCCACCTTTGCCTTTCACTGTATAAATACAACCTTCTCGACCAAGCCATTTGCTGTTTAGGGCTGGGCGCTTGTCTGCTTTACCTCTGGCAATTGTTAAAAGCTCATGGGCTCTTAATCCTACGGCATAGGCTATTTGTGTAGATAAATTATATTTTCTAGTTTGATGTTCACTGATTGCGTGAGCTTGGGCTGAAGTGTAGGCGCGAGACTTTTCGATTATCTCTTTTTCGTATTTTTTAACATCCAGTGTTTCTTTTATGCTTGTATTTTAATATCGAAAGGCGATGGCTGGATTTGCATATAAAGATTTAAATAGGTGAATAAGTAGCCTCTAGCAATGGCTTGCTAGAGGCTTTAACCAATTAATTTACTTGGTACTTACTGTTAGTACGAATGTAAATAGTGGCTGTTTTGTCGCTAGTGTTCTCAATCGTGTGGGTAAAGTTACCGGTTGATTCTACATAGCTGCCTGCGCTTAGGTTTTGCGCTTTATCTTGCTCGCTTGAGTTGTACTCTATGGCGCCGGCTATAACAACAGCACGAAATTCGCTTGCATCTGTTTTTATTTCACCTTTAAAGCCGGCAGGAAGTTTAATCATTGAGCCGTTCATATCGGCTGTACTTCCCCAAAGGTAGGCGGTTTGCACGCCTTGGGCGTTAATGTCGTTTAAATCGCTGCTGTTTAACCATACTATGTTGTCTGCATGTAGGTTTAACGGGCGCTCACCATTATCAAACTGGGCATTAGTTGGTTTAACTAAGTACGGCCCTGAGTCGATTTCTAAGTAAATTAAGTTTGTTTCAGCATTGGCTGCAGTGGTGTGGTTTTCACCTGCAGGTTGTGTCCAAAACGAACCCGCTGGCATCCACATTTTTTCGGCTGTTGGGTCGTCATTATGCATTTGCCCTTCAATAACGATACCGCGGTAGGTAATGTTGTGAATGTGCGGCGGAGATTCAAAGCCTTTTTTAAAGCGTACTAACATGCCTGTTGCAGTGTCGGTTGTGCGGTTTCCCCATAAATCTGCAGCGCCAGGGCTTTTATCACCACGTAGCGGGTTTAAGTAACCCCAGTCAATATTGCTTGCAGCAACAACTTGTGATGTGCTTTGCTCTGCAGAGGCTGGCGTTGATATAAGTGTTGCAACCAGTGCAAGAGTTGATGCGTTTAGTAAAAATTTCATTTAAAAGCTCCGTTAAGTTGGTATAGCGCTATAGTACGGCTTAAAATTCAGTCAATAAATGGGCATAAGTTAAATACACTTTCGCAAAAACGTGGATAATAACGCTATAGTTACGCATGCTGGTTTATGCAATAAGAGGGTTTGATGAAAATAGCTGATTTACAAGTATTACTCAAAGTGGCTGAGCTGCAATCAATTACAGCTGCTGCAAATCAATTAGATATGAGCTCATCGGCTGCAAGTGTCTCGTTAAAGCGAATAGAGCAGGCGCTTGGGGCACAAATATTTGTACGCACAACAAGGCAAATTCGCCTCACGCCCGAAGGGGAACGCTATTTACCCCTGTGTCAGCAGGCTCTCGATTTATTGCAACAAGGGCAAGTGCTTATTCATGAGGAGCAGCAATCTATTAGTGGTGAAGTGCGAATAGCAGTGTCATCGGAAATGGGGCGCAACCTTATGCGGGTATTGCTAAATAATATTATGGATAAACACAGCGAAGTGACGCTGCGCTTACAAGCAAGCGACAGTCGCGCTGATTTTTACCGTGATGGAATTGATGTTGCGCTGCGTGCCTTAACTAAAGAGGCCGCACAGGAGCTAAATTTATACGGCTTTAAAATTTGTAACATTGCACACGTGCTATGCGCCTCGCCTGAGTACATTAAAAAGCACGGTGAGCCGTTAACGCCAGATGACCTACTGAATCATAATGCCCTTTTATATAAGCTCTACGAGGTAGTGCATGATGGGTGGGAGCTGTATAACGATAACCAAAAATACAAGGTTAAAATGAGCAGCGACCGCGCCGTTAACGATGGTGATATAGTTAGGCGTTGGTGTGTTGATGGCACCGGGATTGCCAAAAAATCGGCCATTGATGTAGCTGAAGATTTATTAGCTGGCAGGCTAAAAAGGTTAATGCCCGATTACAAAATCCCCCTCACTGAAATGTGGTTAGTACTGCCTAGCCGCCAGCTTATAACGCCTGCCATTAGGCTTATTCGTGATGAGTTAAAACACACGATTAGCCAATTAAGAAAAAACCTGATTGCGCAAGGGATAATTAACGAGCAAGAGTGGCCCGATTCACCCTAGTGCACCTTACGCGAGGTTAGTGTTGCTAGCCTTGCGCCTTTAAATTTAATTCGCTTTCCTGTGGTGGATTAAATTAAAATACACGCTCTTCTTTTATGTTCTATTTTTTCTAATTATTGGGCTTATTGCTCAGCCGATCCTATATTTATTCTAAGCAAGTGTTAGTTAAGTCCTTTATCCATTTACAGGTATCGTATGTTACTTAAACAAAAAGTTTATATTAGTCTTATTTTGGCTATTGTTGTGCCGTTAGCGGTTTCTACATTTTTATTTTCAAATAGTATTCAAAATCATACCGATGAAAAGCTCGCAAAGGTTGATTTACCCACCGCACTGAGTGAAGTAAAAAGCAAAATTGAACTCGAACTTGCCACTCCTATAATTGTTGCCAAAGAAATTGCGCAAAACAGCTTTGTTAAACAGTGGCTAAGTAACGGTGAGAGTGAGCAAGCAAGAGCCGATTATATTAATTATTTAGCCAGTATTAAAAAAGATAACAACGCAGTTATTGCTTATATAATTTCCAAAAATACCAACAACTATTACACCGATATTGGCATATCTAGACAGATAGATAGAAGCGAAGATGTATGGTTTGATCAGTTTTTATCCTCTAACAGACCCTTTGAAATAGCATTGGATATAGATAAAACCACAAATAGCATGGTGGTTTTTATTAACTATGCACTGCAAATTAACGGTGAGCGTACCGCCATTACAGGCGTAGGGCGCTCGCTCGATTCTATGATCAACTTAATTAACGAATACCGTATTGGCGAAGCCGGTGTGGTGTATTTGGTCTCTGATGAAGGTGAGGTAATGCTTCACAGTGACAGAAGTAAAATGGGTCAAAAAATTAATATTAACGATATTAAAAATGGCGCCATTATTAGTAAAACAATGGCAGGCGAAGATTATGTTGTGTCGAGTACGCCTATTGAGTCATTAGGTTGGCATTTAGTGGCAGAAGTGCCCGAGCAGCAGTTATACGGGCCAATAAATAGTGCCATTAATAGCAATTTATTATTTGGTGTGATCATTGCCATTATTGGCTTTGCTCTGGCCAGAGTTTTAGTGTCGCAAATATTTAAACCTATTGAAAACATAACCGCTGCAGTGAGCGCGTTAACTAAAAAAGATGGCGATTTAACCGTAAGGCTGCCTACTAACGATAACAACGAAATATCAGAACTTGCCGCTAACTTTAATTTATTTTTAGAGCAGTTACATGGCATGTTTAAGCAAGTGTCGGACTCAGCAAACCATGTTAAAAGCATTTCAGAAAATGTGTTAGTACAAGTACAGGGCGCGGCCAACTTGGCCGAGGTACAATCATCTAGCACGCAAACGGTGGCGGCAGCCGTTAACGAAATGGAAGTAACCGTACAAGACATTTCAAACAGTGCCAGTAATGCCTCTGACATTGCGACTTCAACAGAAGAAGCGACTCATAAAGGAGTAGAGTTTGTAAATAGCACGATAAAGCAAATGGAGCAGCTAGAAAACGCCATGGCTACCTCGGTTGCCTCGGTAACTGAGCTTTCAGGAGAGATAAAGTCAATTACGCAGGTGCTTGATGTTATTAAAGCAATATCGGAGCAAACTAACTTACTGGCGCTCAATGCTGCCATAGAAGCCGCGCGGGCAGGCGAACACGGTCGTGGTTTTGCCGTTGTAGCCGATGAAGTAAGAACCCTTGCTATGCGTACTGCAGAGTCGACCGAGCAAATTAACGAAATGATAGACACGTTAAATTCTAAGGCTTCAAGTACGGTGTCGGCTATAGAGCTTGGCAGTAAAAATACCCTAGAAAACGCCGAACGTTTAAAAGTAACAGGGAGTACCTTAACGGGTATATCTCAAGAAATTGTTACGCTAAGTGAGCTAAATAGCTCCGTGGCTACAGCCACCCGCGAGCAAACGTTGGCTACCTCAGAAATTAGTCAAAATGTGGTGATGATTTCTGATTCTGCTGAGCAAACAAAACAAAATATGAAAACCTCAGAGCAGCTATGCAATGGGCTAAATGAAGAGTCGAATATATTAAAAGACTTACTGGGTAAGTTTACGCTTTAAAAAAAGTGACAACATTAAGCTAAAAAACGCGTTGTAACTTAGTTAATCTAAGCTTTGGTTAAGAGGTTTATTATCCAAAGTTTAGGTTAATAACAACGCGTTTTTAAAAGGGTTAATTTTTACGGTAAATTTCGTGTTGAATGTCGTAAATATTAACGCTTAAGCTGTCAGAATCTCGGCAATAAGTTTTTAAGCACTCAAGCAAGCTCTCGCTTAACATTTGTTTTTGTTCAATAGAGCGCCCGGCCATGATATGCGCCGCAATATGAATAAACCCTTCTTTTCCTTCACCTAGCTGGTATTGCTGATAAGCAATAGCGCGGGTTTTAATGGTTTCTAAGTCAAACAAACCACTTTGAAAAGTCGCGTTATGCACTTTTTCAACAAGTACTTGCGGTAATACAGGAAGATCTTCAGAGTGTTCAATAATAATGTGCGGCATTTACGCGTTTCCTATTATGAGTTACTACGTGGGCGTACGTATAATTGTACCAAAGCCTCAACTGTGCGCTAACCCCTCAATGGCCTAAATTTAGTTGTATTAATTTTTGATGGTAGTATAAAAACAGTCACGTGAACCTTCGCTTATAAAGCAAAATTAAGGATTAATATGAAATTACCACACCGCTTTAAACGTTTAGCTGTGCTATTAAGTGCAGTGGTTACCTTAAGTGCCTGCTCAGATGATGTTGCATCGGTGAGCTTAGGGCTGTTTACTACTAAAGATGTAGTGGTAAATTCCCAGCAAGACCCACTAGTAAAAGGGGTTACGTGCCATATTAGCCATATTGAGGCCGACTTAGATTTTTCAGATCCCTCTGATATGTCTATTGCGTGTCGTCAAACTGGGCCAATTACAGCCGATATGTTACAAGCAATAGATCGCAGTAAGTCGGGCGAAGTGGTGTTTAAGTCATCAAAAAGTATTTTATTTAAATCGCTAAAAGTGCGCCGTATTTACGATGCACAAAACCGCACATTACTGTACTTATCGTACTCGACTAAAGAGTCGAGCGGCAGCCACCACCACGCACTTTCAACTGTGCCTTTATACAATACACAAGCTTGGAACTGGGCACTTGAACAAAAATAAGAGCACACTATGTTAGCGTTATTTAAATCAAAGCCGCTGCTAGAACAAGCCGAGCAGCAGTGGCTAATTGATACCTTTATTTGGGCGGTAGAGCACTTTGATGCCGCATTTTTTACCAAGCATACGCAAATAATATTGCCAACGGTGGCGCACTTTCCTGATTCGGTATCGAGTATTGAGGAAATGGCCACTAAGGTATTTGTACGAGTACGTGATTACGCAGGTATGAGTGCGTGGCCAATACGATTAGTTGCGCCACAACAGTTACAGCCGCAAGTATTTCCGCATTTTGAATTTGCTGAGCACTTACGCGGAGAGCAAAGCCAACTTATTGTACCGCCAAGCCATACGATTAATGTCTCATTTAACCCTAATCAAATTAATCAGCCGCAAGATTTAGTAGCCAGCTTTGCCGGCACGCTGGCTACTGTATTAATTCATCATGTTGGGGTGTTACCGCCAGGCGGTAAAGACTACTTGCCACAAGCGGCAGATGCGCTGGCCTGTTTTTTAGGGTTTGGGGTAATGATGAGCAACACTGTGTATCAATTTAAAGGCGGGTGTGGCTCGTGCTATAACCCTTATGCTAATCGTGAAGCGAAGCTCAGTGAAACTCATACTGTATTTATGCACGCGCTGATCAGTTATTTTAAAAACGATCGTGACTCTAAAAAACATTTAAAGCCACATTTGCGCAGCCAATTTAAAAAAGCCCAAAAAGAGATCAAAGCATTAGTTGATAATTCTGCTAATCCGCTATTGCTTGCCTATGCACCAACTTAAACCGGATACTTGTGAACTACTTAGACGAATTTTTACTGATTGCCATCGCCCACTTTTTTGCAGTAGCCAGCCCAGGCCCCGACTTTGCCGTGGTGCTCAAACAAAGTATACAGCAGGGCAGGCGTAACGCCTTATGGACAAGCGCTGGTGTGGGCGCTGCTATTTTATTACACGTAGGATATTGCGTATTAGGGGTTGCGCTAATTTTAACGCAATCGCCTAATTTATTTATGGCATTAAAGTACGTTGCGGGGGCGTATTTAGCCTATTTAGGCGTACAAGCATTAAGGGCTGCCAAACCACCGGTAAATAAAACAGACAACATAGAAAACAAAACCACCCCACAAGAAAGCGTATGGCATGCATTTAGGCGCGGCTTTTTAACCAACGCGCTTAATCCTAAAGCCACTCTCTTTTTTATGTCGTTATTTACCTTAGTTATTAGTGTAACTACACCAACTAGCGTGCAAATTGTGTATGGGGTTTATATGGCTCTGGCAACGTGGGTGTGGTTTTCTATGCTTTCTTTAGTGTTGTCAAAACCCAGTGTACGGGCGTTTTTTCAAAAAAGCGGCTATTGGTTTGACCGGGGTATAGGTGTTATTTTAATTGCTTTAGCCATTCGTGTAGTAATTTAACCCTAGGGAGAAGTCATGCCTATTTATAATTTTTCGTTTGGATCGAATATGTCCTCTAACCGCTTGCTTGCGCGTTTACCAAAAGCAAAGCGAGTTGGCACGGCTGTACTAAAAGGCTACGAGCTTACGTTTAATATGTTATTTAAAGATGGCTCGGGAAAGTGCAGTATTCAAAAAAGTGATGACAAAAACGCCTTGGTATATGGCGTAGTGTATGAACTTGATGAAGCCGAAAAAGCAATTTTAGATACCATAGAGGGCCCAGGCTACGATTGCGTGGCTATTAAGCCCACTTTGTTAGATGGTGAGCAAATAGAGGCCCATTGCTATATTGCTAACACCCACGATAACGATGTACTGCCATACGACTGGTATATTCAGCACGTTCATCGCGGCGCGCTTGAGGCGGGCGTACCAAAAGAATACAGTGATGCAATACTTAATCGGCCGCATAAGCCCGATACAAATAAAGAGCGTGCTGATATTGAATTTGCAGTGCACCAAAAATAATAAGGATAATCATGAAACTCACCAAATTAGCCAGTTTAGCGTTGCTTGCCAGTGCCACTTTTAATAGTTGGGCACAAATTAATACCACGGACTTAGAAGAGGTTATTAACACCTCAATGGCACGCTTTGACGTGCCGGGTATGGCGGTAGCGGTTGTGCAAGACGATAAAGTTGTATTTGCTAAAGGGTTTGGGACAAGCAACCTCAATACAAATGCAAAAGTGAACAAAGACACACTTTTTGGTATTGCCTCAAACACAAAAGCGTTTACCAGTGCAGCGCTGGCTAAGTTGGTTGATGAAGGTAAGTTAAGCTGGGATGACAGGGTAATTGACCACTTACCTGAGTTTAGGTTGTACGACTCCTACGTCACCCGCGAAATGCGTGTTCGTGATTTATTAAGCCATCGCAGTGGCTTAGGGCTTGGGCAGGGCGATTTAATGATTTGGCCAAGTACTGATAAATCTATAAAGGATATTTTAGCCGGCCTACAGTATTTAAAACCAGCCAGCAGCTTTCGCAGCCAGTATGCCTATAACAACTTAATGTTTGTAACCGCAGGCGAAGTGGTGGCACGTGTATCAGGTATGAGCTGGAATGATTACATCGAAAAAAATATATTACAGCCTTTGCACATGGAAAACTCGCGCGCGGGCTTTTCGCGTATTCCAAAAAGCAATAAAAACTGGGCAATTGGCCACATACCAATGGATGGCAAGCTCAATCCTTTTTTTGTTAACTACCTAGAAGACTTTAGAGGCGCAGGGGCTATTGCATCAAGCGTAAACGATATGAGCCAATGGTTACTAACGCAGTTAGCTGGCGGAAAAATGCCAAGCGGCGAGCAACTATTTAGTGAAAAACAGCAAGCGCAAATGTGGCACCCGCATATTACCTCTATGGCTTCTAAAAGTGCGTATGAGGCCTATCATCAGCAATTTAGAGGCTATGGGCTAGGTTGGAGCATTGAAGATTACCACGGCTTTAAAAAGCTAGGCCATGGCGGGGGCATTTTAGGTATGGTGTCGCAAGTTACATTATTGCCTGAGAAAAAGCTCGGCATTGTTATTTTATCTAATCAGCAAGCATTTAGTGCACTTTCGGCAGTAACCCACGAAGTGCTAGAAGATGCCCTTGAGCTTGAAGATAAAGACTGGGTTGAAGAGTTGGCTAAAAAACATTTTGCGAGTAAACAAAAAGCCTACGCTAATGCAAAACCCGACACCCCAGCAGATTACCAGCCACAGTTACCTAATATAAATTACACCGGCACGTTACATGACGATTGGTACGGCGATGTAATTATTGAGCAACTCGATGGCAAACTACGTATTGATTTTACCCATACCAAACGCTTAAAAGGCACGCTTGAGCATTACACGGGTAATACGTTTATTGTTAAGTGGGATGAAAAGCTACTCGAGGCCGATGCGTTTATTCGTTTTGATATGGGCGCAAACAACCGTGTAAATAGCGCAAAAATGCGTGCGGTATCAACAGCGGTAACAGACTTTAGTTTTGATTTTAGAAACCTTAATTTAAAAGCTAAGTAGTGATGCTATACACCAAAGTCGCAAAGCCACCGTAAGGTGGCTTTGTTATATTAAGCACTCACATTAAAGGAGCGTTTATGCGTACTGCAGTTATTTCACACCCTCATTGCCGTAAACATAAAATGATTGACGATCATCCTGAGTGCCCAGAGCGCCTAGACGCTATTGCTGATAGACTTTTGGCAAGTGGTGTAGATATTGGCTTAACGCATCTACAAGCGCCTAAAGCGCAGCGTGAGCATTACTTATTAGCCCATGATGAGACATTAGTTAACCTTGTGGAGCGCTTAGTCCCTGAGCAGGGGCTACATAACCTTGATGGCGACACCTGGCTTTGCCCTGATTCCTTTAAAGCGATAGAGCGCGCCGTAGGAGCAGGGTTGTTGGCTGTAGATGAAATACTCGCAGATAAACTCGATGCGGCGTTTTGCGCTGTACGCCCGCCAGGGCATCATGCCAATGCACACGCTTCATCTGGGTTTTGTGTATTTAATAATTTAGCTATAGCGGTTAAGTATGCCCAAAGTAAAGGCATTAAACGTATAGCAATTGCTGATTTTGACGTACACCATGGTAATGGCACCCAAGACATATTTATAAACGATGAAAACATATTACTTTGTTCGTTATTTCAATACCCATTTTATCCAAACACGGCCGTAAAAAATAACAGCCACATAGTTAATTCCCCTTTGCCAATTGCCAGTAGTGGCGATGATTTAAAAGAAGTGTTTAATACCCAATGGTTGCCAAAATTAAAAGCCTTTAAACCAGAGCTGCTATTTATTAGTGCAGGGTTTGATGCCCACCTAGAAGATGACATGGCAAGTTTAAAGTTTGTAGAAGATGACTACAGCTGGCTTACAGAGCAATTATGCGACGTTGCAAAAGAGAGTGGTTGCAAGGGTGTTATATCTTACCTTGAAGGGGGCTATGCGCTATCAGCATTAGGAAGAAGTGCTGTAGCG
This sequence comes from Pseudoalteromonas sp. 2CM41L, assembly GCF_023161905.1. Classification (NCBI taxonomy): domain Bacteria; kingdom Pseudomonadati; phylum Pseudomonadota; class Gammaproteobacteria; order Alteromonadales; family Pseudoalteromonadaceae; genus Pseudoalteromonas; species Pseudoalteromonas sp. 2CM41L. The sequence continues at coordinate 40,661 of NZ_JALNTN010000012.1, read as the reverse complement.
CATATAAAAGTGCTTAGTGAGTACTAATACCAATCCGCAATAATACTTAATTAAGCGAATTGGTATAACTAAAGGGTTATAAACCTAGTAAATCAAACGCCTGCTTGGTATTAAGGGTTTTAATTTTGCCAAGGCAGCATTGCCCTTCATTTAATAAATAAGTGGTGACCAGTTGCGCTAGCTGCTCCTGTGAAAGAGGGGCGCATGCAGCGCCTTGCAGGTCAACGTACTCACCTTGCTTGTTCAACACGCGCACATTACTAAGCTCACTTTGCGTAACGCTGTGCAAACACGCTTCTTGTTCTTGTTTATCGTGCGCTATTTCAAGCTCATTATAAACAATTAATAACTGTGGAAAGCTGTTTAGCATACTTACCCTACGGTTACCTCGTATGAGGTAAATTTACGCACATTAATAACGCCAGTATCAAAAATTAAGTACTGACCTTTTATACCTTGCAGCACGCCGCTTACTACTGGGTTTTTATCAAAATTAAACGAGCTAATTTTAGTGGGGTACTCTGTCACCGGGAAGTTTAAATCAACCACGTCTTCATCAAGTTGCTCTATGGCTGTGGCACCAAATAACTCGCTTAGCTCGTTTAATTTATCGCTAATTTGCGGGATCAGCTCTGCCGCGGCGGCTTTAAGGTCAATGGCTTCGTTTTGACCTTTTAGCATGTTACGCCAATTGGTTTTATCGGCAATAAACTCGGCCAATGCCACCTCAACTAAGCCTGATTGCAAACGTGTTTGCACTTTAAAAATAGGCAGTGCTTGAGTGGCGCCTTGATCAACCCAACGTGTCGGTATTTGCGTATGACGAGTAATACCTACTTTAAGCCCTGAGGTATTGGCTAAATACACATAATGCGGGATCATGCAGTTTTCTTCGCCCCATTGCGGCTCGCGGCAAGTGCCTTTATCGTAATGGCAAGTTTCTGGTTTCATAATGCACATATCGCAGCTAGCAAGCTTGCGCATACACACAAAACAGTGGCCTTGCGAGTAACTCTTTTTGGTTTTTTTGCCACAGTTTGAGCATAAAATGGTACCGCTAAACGTCAGCGTTAACTCTTTACCAATGAGTGCGTTTAGATCGACTAGGTTGTCGCCCACAGGAAGATGATATTGAACCGGCTCTGTTAAGCTCGATTTTAATTTACGCAAAGTGCCTTGCATCTTTACTTGGCCCCTAAAGATGTTGATATTAAAACGTGGAGTTTAACATCTTTAAACTGTATTGGCTTTTTAAGAAATACAAATAGTCATCTAGGGGAAGTGGCTTAGCGTATAGGTAACCTTGCGCTCTATCGGCGCCCATTTCTTTCAATAAGTGGTGCACATCTTGGGTCTCTATGCCTTCCATGGTTATAGATAGCCCTAGGTTATGTGCCATATCTATAGCGGTTTGCACAATCACTTTATTGGCGGTGTTATTTGTTAAGTCAAATACAAACGATTTATCTACTTTGAGCTCCGTAAAGCGATAATTAACCAAATAACTTAGCGATGAATAGCCAGTGCCAAAGTCATCAAGGACCACGCGCACCCCTAAATCAGAAAGCTCATTAACCAATGAAATAAGCGCTTCGTGGCTTTCAACTAATGCTGACTCCGTTAATTCAAACTTAAGAAGCTGCGCCGGAACTTGGTATTTTATAAGAATGTTTTCGACTTTTTCGGCTAGGTTTTTAATCGACAGATTTTTAGCACTTAAATTTACGCTAATTGGGTGATCGTTATAGCCTTGCTCGGTTAGTTTGACGATATCTTTACAGGCTTGCTCAATAACCCATAAGGTAAGCTCGTTAATAATACCTGTGTGCTCAGCAAGGGTGATCAGCTCTTCTATCGATACGCCTTTAAAAGCCGGATCGGGCCAACGTAGCAGCGCTTCGGCGCCACATACTTGATTAAAGTTCAGCCCTATTTGAGGCTGATAATACAACGCTAGTTGGTTGTTTTTAATTGCTTTTTGTAATTTAGCGGCCAATGCCACATCCATTAATATATTACTGCCGTTAGAAGCGCTTACTACTAAATCGTTATTACTTTTAGCTTTTTTAAGTGCCAAGTAACCCCGTTTCGTCCAGTATTCAAAGTCGTCACTGTGGGCTGCGCTACTAATCCCTATGTTATAGGTAAGTTGTAAGTTTAAGCCTTGAATTTCGTATTGTTTGGGTAGGCTATTTATAACTTTAATTAAGGCCCCTTCAAGTGACTCCTGGTTTTGGTTTTTAGTAGATATGCAGGCAAATACCCCACTGCCTAAGTCGGCTAAGCGGGGGCTGTTATTAAAATCTGTATCTAGGTTGGTAAATTCGCGCTCATGGCTAAGCTCTAACTCTATTTGTTTAGCCACGTGCTTTATTAAAGTGTAGCCCTGCGATGGGGTAATAATGGTATTGAGCGAGTTAAAATGGCGAATTTTAATTAAACACAAGGTGGTATTACGCCCCTGTGCTTGTAAGCTCATAAACGCTTGTTTTAATTTGGCACTGTTAAGTAATTTAGTTTGCTGAGTATGTGTAGCATGATAAAGCGCACGCTCGCGCTGGTAGCGCACTCTATCGGCAAGTGCCATAGCCATTAAAATAACTTCACACAATATAGCCACTAAAAACGCGTGACGAATCGCAAAGCTATAATCCAAATAGCCCGTTAATTCTAACGGCTGTATTGCCGCGCCAACAATGAGGGGAACCCACGAAAAAACGTAAAACTTCGCCCACCTAAAGCCCGTGCGTAGTTTGTTATAAATTAAAATAACACACGTAATATATAACAAGCTTAATACACAAAAAAAGATGGGTGCTGCAATGTACTCGGGTATAAATAAAGTGGTGATTGATAATAAAGATATTAAAATAAGTAGCGCTTTACTCATTTTATAGCGCCAGCATTTGTCCTTGTGGTAGCGCAAAAACATGGTGCAAAAGGCGAGCGTAAAAAAGGCCATTGCGTAGTTTGAAAAAATCACTTTTTCGTGTAAGTACAATTGCCACTCTAGGGGCCACAAGTAAAAGCCAAAGCCCATTACAATGCCCATTAAACACAGCGCACTAATTATATAGCCTATATAAACTAAATAAACGCGGTCTTTAATCCCAAAATAAAGCACTAAATTATACAGAGCAGCCATTAATAACACGCCGGCAAATATGCCCCAAATGCCGGTTTGCGAGCGAACTAAATCAACAAATTCTTTATGGCGATACAAATTAACTGGGGTTTTGCTGATCCCCGTTGTATCTATTTTTATGGCTAAGCGCTCTGTTGTTTTACTCTCAAGTGCAAAACGTATATGCGGTACGCTATATTGAAAAAGCGTGAGGGACTTTACTTTATCACCTAATTTATAGCTTTCTATAAGCTCATTTCTTTTGTTTAACCGATACACGCTAAGGTGATCAACCATCGGGTTATCGAAATGGGCAACAATGTCTTGAGCATCCAAACTTTTATTTTCAAGGTCTATAAATAGCCAATAGTTTTGCTGCTTAAAGCTCCACTGAATATCGGTTAACGGCTGGTGGGTGATTAGCTCGGGATTTAAAATAATATCGTTGAGTGTGTGAGATTTACTTTCATCTATGTAGTAGGCAAAGTCTAAATATACAGGCGTGGTTTTATCGATGGTATAGCGAGTCGGCACAACCAGGTTAGAAGCGAGTGTGCTAATAATATAAAATATGAAAATCAGTATGGCTATGGCCGCGGCATGATAACGTAAAGTTTTCGTTTCCAACGTTGTATACTTGTAATAACTCTTTTAATTAGTGTAGCACTAAAAAAGCGCATATAAACTGCGCTTTTTTAGTTAAATTTTTAGGGCCTGCTTATCCTTCAGGATTAAAATTTGTTCTAACTAGGGACGATTTAATCGTGGCGCGAGGTTTGCAACCTAGTGGGCTAAGTAAAAACCGAGCAACAAAGAGTTAATCGTCCCTAGGACGAACCTTCGTGCAGCGCGTGTTTGGTATTTATACTGCGTTATCGCCTATTTATGGGGAATAACCACACTACATAGGCTCTGCCTTGCCTAAATACCAAACACACTGCTGCAAATTTAATCTCGAAAGATAAACAGGCCCTAAGTTAAACCAATAATTTAGTTACAGGCTACAGCTCTCGGGCAATCGCTCTGTAAGCAATATCGGTGCGGTACTCCATACCTTCCCAGCTAATTTGTTTTACAAGCTCGTATGCACGTTGCTGTGCCTCGGTAACGGTATTGCCGAGTGCCGTTGCACATAATACACGTCCACCTGCGGTGACAACGTTTTCGCCATCTTGCTTAGTACCCGCATGAAATACTTTTTCATCAGCAGGGTAGTTAACTTTAAGGCCTGATATTGCATCACCTTTAGGGTAATCACCTGGGTAGCCTTTAGCGGCAAGTACAACACCTACGGCTGCGCGCGGGTCAAACTCAATGGTTGTTTTATCAAGTTCTTCGCGGTTAGCCGCCTCAACTAGTTCAACTAAGTCTGATTTAAGACGAAGCATCATTGGTTGCGTTTCAGGGTCACCAAAACGACAGTTGTACTCAATTACTTTGGGCGTGCCCTGGGCATCTATCATTAAGCCTGCGTATAAAAAGCCAGTGTAAGGATGACCTTCGCTTGCCATACCCTCAACGGTAGGAACGATTACTTCGTTCATAATGCGCTGGTGGATTTCGTCGGTTACTACAGGTGCCGGAGAGTATGCGCCCATGCCGCCAGTATTTGGACCTTCATCGTCATTGTATGCACGCTTATGATCTTGGCTTGTTGCAAATGGCAAAATGTTTTTACCATCAACCATAACAATAAAAGAGGCTTCTTCGCCTTCTAAAAACTCTTCGATCACGACGCGGCTGCCAGCCTCGCCAAAAGCATTACCGGCAAGCATATCGCGAATAGCATCTTCAGCTTCGCGTTCATCCATTGCCACAATAACGCCTTTACCAGCTGCTAGGCCATCTGCTTTTATTACAATTGGCGCGCCTTTTTCTTTTAAATAAGCAAGGGCAGGGTCAATTTGTTCAAACGTTTGGTAATCAGCGGTTGGGATGGCATGGCGAGCTAAAAAGTCTTTAGTAAACGACTTAGAGCCTTCTAGCTGCGCTGCACCGGCTGTTGGACCAAAAATAGCGAGACCGTGTTCACGGAACTTATCTACTACGCCTAATACAAGCGGTACTTCAGGGCCAACAATAGTAAGTTCTACATTGTTTTGTTGTGCAAAGCTTAATAGGCCATCTAGGTCTTCAACGTTAATTGCAACGTTTTCTAGTTTTGGCTCAAGTGCAGTACCGGCATTACCCGGTGCTACAAATACAGTGTTTACTTTCGTGTTTTGAGCGGCCTTAAACGCAAGTGCGTGTTCGCGGCCGCCGCTGCCAATGACTAATACATTCATGGCGAAATATTCCTATTTAAAGCGGTTTTTTAAATTTCAGCGTCATACGGTCGCTTTCACCAATAGCTTTGTATTTATCAGCGTCTTGTTCGCCAAGGCGTAAGCTAGGTGGTAGCGTCCACACCCCTTTAGGGTGATCGGCTGTATCTTTTGGATTGGCGTTAATCTCACTGCTTGCAACTAATTCAAATCCAGCTTTTTTAGCTAAATCGACCACGTAACTTTGCTTCATGTAGCCGGTTGATTTTTGATCCCCATCAGGTCGGCTTTCATCTAAGCGGTGTTCAACTACACCTAATACGCCACCTGGTTTTAACGCTTTATAAAAAGACTTAAATGCACTGAGTGCGCCTTTAGTGTCTTTACCCATGTACCAGTTATGTACATTGCGAAAGGTTAATACCATGTCGGCAGTGCCGGCAGGGGCAATATCAGTGTGCGTTAATGGGGCAAACTCAGAAATTTTTACTTTGCTAAAACGCTCATCTTCGGCCATTTTTTTCTTAAAGCCGGCTAAAGAGCGCTGGTAGTAACCTACCGAAGAATCACTCGGAAAATGCGCTGCGTAATATAAGCCTTGCTCTTTAAGTGCAGGGGCTAAAATTTCGCTGTACCAACCACCACCAGGGGCAATTTCAACCACCGTCATTGTTGGTTTAAAACCAAAAAATGCCAGTGTTTGCTCAGGGTGACGGTATTCATCGCGGGCGCTATTTTTAGCGCTACGCTCGCTTGATTGAATAGCATGGCTAAGGCTTGACTCATGGTTATGGCTAAGTGCCATTGTTGAGGTCAGCGTAAGCGAGGCAACAAGTAGTGACTTTAGTGCAAATTTCATCGTTTGTTCCTTAACATTTTAAATAGGTGTTGAACCAGAATACGTGAATTGATTGCAAACAAAAAGGGCTAAACGTTGTGTTTAACCCTTTGTGTGATTAGTGGCGGAAGTGGCGCATGCCGGTAAATACCATCGCCATGCCAGCTTCGTCAGCGGCGGCGATAACTTCTTCATCGCGCATTGAACCACCCGGTTGAATAACCGCAGTAATACCAGCGGCTGCGGCTGCGTCTATACCATCACGGAATGGGAAAAACGCATCTGATGCCATTACAGAGCCAGGTACTTCTAGATTTTCATCAGCGGCTTTAATACCCGCTATTTTAGCTGAGTAAACACGGCTCATTTGGCCTGCGCCTACGCCAATGGTCATACCGTCGCGGGCATATACAATCGCGTTTGATTTAACAAACTTAGCCACTTTCCAGCAAAATAGTAAATCTTTAAGTTCTTGCTCAGAAGGTTGGCGCTTAGATACGACTTTTAAATCGCCTTGGGTAACCATGCCTAGGTCGCGCTCTTGTACTAAAACACCGCCGTTAACGCGTTTAATATCGTGGCCAGTTGCTTTGCCACTCCATTGACCACACGCTAATAAGCGTACGTTCTTTTTAGCTTCAACAATTTTTGCTGCTTCGCTTGAAACGCTAGGAGCAATAATTACTTCAACAAATTGACGCTCAACAATGGCTTGTGCTGTTGCAGCGTCAAGCTCGCGGTTAAAGGCAATAATGCCACCAAACGCTGAGGTTGGATCTGTTTTAAAGGCGCGGTCGTAAGCACTAAGAATATCTTCGCCAATTGAAACGCCACATGGGTTTGCGTGTTTAACAATAACACATGCAGGTACATCAAATTCTTTAACACACTCAAGTGCGGCGTCGGTATCTGCAATGTTATTAAACGACAGGGCTTTACCTTGTAGCTGAGTAGCTGTTGCAACAGACGCTTCGCTTACGTTGTTTTCAACATAAAAAGCAGCATCTTGATGCGAGTTTTCACCGTAACGCATATCTTGCTTTTTAGTGAATTGCATATTGATAGTGCGTGGGAATTTAGTCTCTTCAGCGGCTTCTTCAGTGTAATCAGGTACCATTTTACCAAAGTAGTTAGCAATCATGCCATCGTACTGAGCTGTGTGCTCATACGCGGCAATGGCTAAATCAAAACGTGTTTTGTACGTTGTTGAGCCATTGTTGCTTTGCATTTCGCTAATAACGCGCTCGTAATCGTTTGCGTTTACCACGATGGTGACGTCTTTGTGGTTTTTAGCGGCTGCACGAACCATGGTAGGTCCGCCAATATCAATGTTTTCAATAGCATCTTCAAGGCTGCAGTTTTCTTGAGCGACAGTATTCGCAAAGGGGTATAAGTTAACTACAACAATATCGATAGCAGAGATGTTATTATCTGCCATTACGCTTTCATCTTGTCCGCGGCGCGCTAAAATACCGCCGTGAATTTTAGGATGAAGGGTTTTTACGCGACCATCCATGATTTCAGGATGACCTGTGTGATCTGATACTTCAGTCACTTTTATGCCGTTATCAGCAAGGAGTTTGCAGGTACCGCCAGTTGATAAAATATCTACACCTTGCGCTTCTAGTGCGCGGGCAAATTCAACAATACCGGTTTTATCAGACACACTTAATAGTGCGCGACGAATAGGACGATGAGTATCCATTGTAGTTTAATTTCCTCAGTTAATGAGCTAGCTTAGAAGCGGGCATTTTAACTGATTACTACTCAAAAAACGACTTATAAAGCGCCAATAAGCGTGAGCATTTTGCAACATCTCTACTAAATTGTACGCATAAAAAAAGCACCCGAAGGTGCTTTTTTTGCATGATACCAATTGTATTGGATTAGTAAGCAGTTATAACGATAGAAAAACAAGTCTATAACAAGGCAAAAATTTTACAGTGTAGTTATTCTACATAAGAAATTTTTAACGCCGTTATGGGCTTGTTTAGCTCGTTAGCATGCTTACGCTTTCAATATAATTGGTATTAGTTCATGCCGTATTTTTTAAGCTTTTTACGTAAAGTACCACGGTTGATACCCAGTAAAATTGCCGCACGAGTTTGGTTACCACGTGTGTATGTCATTACTTCTTCAAGTAATGGCGCTTCTAGCTCTGAAAGAACAAGGTCGTAAACGTCTTGCACATCTTGACCGTTAAGCTGCTTTAAATAGTGGTGAACAGCTTTTTTTACTGCATCACGCAATGGCTGCGGTTTCTCGTGTGACTGAACATGAGGGTTTGTGATAAATGGAGAAGTCACGTTTTGTTCGAACATTATTTAATCTCTTTCTTTCTTAGTTAGCTGCTAGTGTTTTAAAGTATTGCGTTAATGCGTCAACCTGTGCTTGTGGGTTGTCGAGCGCATTAAATACTCGCCTAAACTGACCGTCACTGTCATGGGTTTGCAAATACCAAGATACATGTTTGCGAGCGATTCGCGCTCCCATTGGCTCGCCGTAAAACGCATGGAGGTTATCTAAATGCTCCATTAAAATACTTCGCACCTCTGAAATAGCAGGTGGTGGTAAGTGTTCTCCAGTTCGCAAATAGTGGTCTATCTCCCTAAATATCCAAGGGCGACCTTGGGCGGCTCGGCCAATCATGATGGCATCTGCACCCGTATAGTCCAAAACCTGCTTTGCTTTTTCTGGAGATGTAATATCACCATTAGCAACCACAGGTATCGACACTGAGCGTTTTATATCCCTAATCGTGGCATATTCTGCTTCACCTTTGTACATACATGCGCGTGTACGCCCATGTACGGCAAGTGACGCAATGCCATAACGCTCAGCTATTCTCGCAATCTCTACACCATTACGGTTGTCCTGATCCCATCCTGTACGGATTTTAAGTGTGACAGGGATATCAACAGCGTTAACCACTGCATCAACTATCTCTTCCACAAGTTCAGGAAACTGTAATAATGCAGAGCCTGCGAGTTTCTTGTTCACTTTTTTTGCTGGGCACCCCATATTGATATCTATGATCTGTGCACCGTTAGCAACATTGAATTGTGCGGCCTGCGCCATAAGCTCAGGATCAGCTCCTGCAATTTGCACCGCGCGTATACCCGACTCACCGCTGTGATCCATACGGTTCATCGATTTTTCAGTTTTCCAAACCTTCGGGTTTGACGATAACATTTCAGACACGGCCAAGCCTGCGCCTAAGCGGCGGCAAAGCTGTCTAAATGGTCTGTCTGTAATACCTGCCATTGGCGCGACTATTACATTATTCTCAAGTTGGTATGAACCGATACGCACTGTATTCAATAGGCCTCTTTTCAAGGGGCGCTAAGTTTACGGTTTTTTTAGGAAAAATCAAAGGCTATAAATTGAACAAAAGTGACTTTTTTTTGCCCTTTTCGTATTGACTTTTGATAACCGCATGACAAGTGGGTCGATTTGTTTGAAATTTAAACAAAAAATAATTTTGTTAAATTATGCGAGCTAATTTTCTAACTGTAAAAAAATAGTAAAGCCTGTTAAATACAGGCTTTACATGCAAGTTTTGAGTTAAAACTCTAAATTTATAAATGTATGCGGTTAGCTATTTTTTGTACCGCTTACACGGGTCCAATCACCCTCTTGTGCAATATCGTCAAGCTCAATAAACGGTGCGTAAATATCGGCAACCGATTGGGCTTGCTCTTCTAATATACCCGACATAGCAATTTTGCCGCCCGGTTTAAGTAATCCCAAAATTACACTGTGAAGCTCACGCAGCGGCTGCGCTAAAATATTAGCTACTACAATATCAGCACGAAACTCAGGTTGGTTTTCTGGTAGGTATACCTCAAGCTTATCGGCTACGCCATTACGTTGTGCGTTATCTAAGCTTGCTTCTAGTGCTTGCGGGTCAATATCAATACCAATCATGCGCTCTGCACCAAGTTTAATGGCTGCAATGCCTAAAATTCCCGAGCCACAACCAAAATCAACCACTGTTTTACCACTTAAATCTTGGCTTTCTAGCCATTTAAGGCACAGTGCCGTTGTTGCATGTGTACCCGTACCAAACGCAAGGCCTGGGTCGAGCAATACATTGACTGCATCTGGGTCTGGAATGTCGCGCCAGCTTGGGCATATCCACAGTTTTTCGCCGAACTGGATTGGGTGAAAGTTATCCATCCACTCACGTTCCCAGTCTTTATCTTCTAGTTGCTCAATTTTGTATACCAGTGTGTCTTTAATTTCATCATGACGCTTAAGTAAAGCAATTACCGCGTTCATATCATGATTGGCTTCAAATAGACCAATTACAGTGGTATCGGCCCAAAACTCAACGGTGCCAATTTTAGGCTCATAAATAGGCGTGTCTTTAGCGTCAATAAAAGTAACAGAGGCGCTGCCTGCTTCCATTAATAAGTCACTCACTGCATCTGCGGTAGCAGCATTGGCATTGATACGGATTTGGATCCAAGCCATGGTTGGTTTCCTTTAAATAGAAAAAAGGCCGCTACAGCGGCCTTTTTAGTTTATATGAAGCGCTAAATTATTTAGCGTCTAAAAAGCTTTTTAGTAAATCAGAGCGAGAAGGGTGGCGTAATTTACGCAGTGCTTTCGCTTCTATTTGACGAATACGCTCACGTGTTACGTCAAACTGTTTACCTACTTCTTCTAAGGTGTGGTCGGTATTCATATCAATACCAAAGCGCATACGAAGTACTTTAGCTTCACGGGCTGTAAGGCCTGCTAGCACGTCGTTTGTTGCGCCACGAAGAGATTCCATTGTTGCCGAGTCGATTGGCGAATCAATAGTGGTATCTTCGATAAAGTCACCTAAGTGCGAATCTTCATCATCACCGATTGGTGTTTCCATCGAAATTGGCTCTTTAGCAATTTTAAGTACCTTACGGATTTTATCCTCAGGCATCATCATGCGTTCTGCTAATTCTTCAGGATTTGGCTCACGACCCATTTCTTGTAACATTTGACGAGAGATACGGTTAAGTTTATTAATCGTTTCTATCATATGTACTGGAATACGGATTGTTCTTGCTTGGTCAGCAATTGAGCGGGTAATCGCTTGGCGAATCCACCACGTAGCATAAGTCGAGAACTTATAACCACGGCGGTATTCAAACTTATCTACCGCTTTCATCAAGCCAATGTTACCTTCTTGGATTAAATCTAAGAACTGTAAACCACGGTTTGTGTATTTTTTAGCAATTGAGATTACAAGACGTAAGTTAGCTTCAACCATTTCTTTTTTCGCACGGCGCGCTTTTGCTTCACCAATGCTCATACGACGGTTAATGTCTTTAATACGCTCAATGCTTAAGCCTGTGCTTTCTTCAATTACACATAGCTTTTGGATGCAACGAATAATTTCAGGCTTCACTTCTTCAAGTTTAGCTGAATGTTTTTCGTTAGCATTTATTTCTAGGTCTAGCCACGCTGAGTCAGTTTCGTTATTAGCAAAGTGCTTAATAAACGTTTTCTTAGGGAGCTTAGCAATTTGTACCGCTTGTTTCATGATAAGGCGTTCTTGAATACGCACTCTATCCATCATTTCACGCATGTTGTTAACCATGCGATCAAACTGTTTTGGTACTAATTTAAAAGTTCTGAAAAGCTCGCCAATTTCAAAAATAGCGGCTTGAGAATCTGGGTGCGAACGCCCTTTTTCATCAAAGGTAGCGCGAGCTTTAACGTATAAATCACGTAAGTTTTCAAAGTGAATACGGGCTTCTTCTGGATCTGGGCCTGTATCTACTTCTTCTTCGTCTTCATCGTCATCGCTGTCTTTGTCATCTTCATCATCGTCTTCATCAAGTTGTTCTTCACTTAATTCAGAGCCAATGTGAGTTGCTGAGATTTGCGCTTCGTCTTCGTTAGGGTCGAAAAAGCCTGAAATAATGTCGCTTAAGCGCATTTCTTCTGCTTCAAACTTATCCCACTGTTCAAGTAGGTAAGTAATCGCTTCAGGGTATTCGGCAACAGAAATTTGTACCTGGTTGATACCTTCTTCAATACGCTTAGCGATTACAATTTCGCCTTCACGTGTAAGAAGTTCAACAGTACCCATTTCACGCATATACATGCGCACTGGGTCAGTTGTACGGCCAATTTCTTTTTCTACAGTTGCAAGGGCTGCAGCAGCAGCTTCTGCTGCGTCTTCGTCTGTCGTGGTTTCTTGCATCATTAATTCATCAGCATCAGGCGCGTTTTCGCTAACCTTGATACCCATGTCATTAATCATGCTAATGATATCTTCTACTTGATCTGAGTCGATTATGTCTTGTGGAAGGTGATCATTTACTTCAGCAAAAGTTAAGTAGCCTTGCTCTTTACCTTTTTGAATCAGAAGTTTTAATTGTGACTGAGGAGTTGGATCCATAGAGATTGTTTCTTCCACTCTGATAAGTTGATACAACAGGCGTCATCATAGAGTTAGCCTTTTAACTAACTTTAATAATGTGACGCAGTGAATAGCACAGTATAACAGTTTAAATCAAGTCTGACTAGCTGTTACTCGCTTTTAGCGCTGTCATAAGTAAATGACATTCTAGTTTTTCATCACTTGATAAGCCCTGTGTCTTGTCCTTTATTAATAGGGTCTCTAGTCGATAATTTAAACACTGATCTTCAATAAATTTAAAAGTATTTTGAAAAACAGTCTCTAAACGCTCATCACTAATTTGGTGCTGCCATGTGGCAAGCTTTACTAGCGGTTCGTAATCCTCGGAATCTCTAAATGATTCGAGTAAAACTGCTGTGTTCGCATTGTCTTTTTGCAGTGCGCGCTCTTGTAAGCGCAGTAGCAAACCAATACCCGCTATGTTCATTTGCGCCAATTCTGGCAAATGGGGCACACTTTTAGCTAACTGTGGGTGCTGAATTAAAATACCAATAGCTTGGCGCATTGGGGTAATTTTAAATTTTCGTTCAACAGCGTGTTGTTGCTTTGGTGTTTTTAAGCGGCTATTTAGTTGCTCACGCGTACGGCCAATTAATCGCCCTAACTGCTCTAAAATATTTTCTTGGTAAAATTCACTCGGAATTTTTTCAATCAACGGCAAAGCGGCACTCAACAGCTTAGCTTTGCCTGAGTCGAGTGTTAGGTCTACTTCTTGGCTAAGCTTATTAAATAAAACTTTTGTAAAATCATCTGCTTGGCTTAAACGTTGCTCAAACTGTGTTTTACCTTCTTGCTGAACCAGTGAATCGGGGTCTTCGCCGTCAGGCAAAAATACAAAGTGTAATGCTTTGCCATCGTTTAAGTAGGGCAGGGCATTTTCTAGTGCTCGCCATGCCGCGTCGCGGCCCGCTCTGTCGCCATCGTAACAACAAATAACTTTGTCGGTGGTTCTAAATAGCGTATGCATATGCTCGCTTGTTGTTGCGGTACCAAGCGCAGCTACGGCATATTCAATACCTTGCTCTGCAAGTGCAACTACATCCATGTAACCTTCTACAATAAGTACATGCTCAAGCTTTTTATGTGCTTGTTTTGCCTCATAAAGACCATATAGCTCAAAGCCTTTATGAAAAATGCGGGTCTCTGGTGAGTTGAGGTATTTAGGCCCTTGGTCGGCTTGCATTACACGCCCGCCAAAGGCAATAACACGGCCACGTTTATCACGAATAGGGAACATTAACCGATCGCGGAAAAAATCAAACTGCCTACCTGGTGTTTTTTCGGAGGCGAGCTTAAGCTCGACCAGCTGTTCTTTTTGCTCTTTTGTTCGGCCAAGTTGTTGGCACAGCGCTTCCCATTCGCTCGGCGCATAACCAATCATAAACTTTTTAACGGTTTCGCCACTTAAACCACGCCCTTTTACATAGTCAATCACCGCAGCAGAGTTACTGTGGTGCTTTAATTGATGCTGGTAAAAGCGTGCTGTGTGTAACATTAAATCGTAATCTGAGCGCTTTTGCGCTGCCGTGCGCTCAGGTGCTGAGCTACTGCCTTTCTCGCGAGGTACGTCTAAATTTAAAAGGCTTGCGAGCTCTTCTATGGCATCAACAAATTCAAGCTTGTCGTATTCCATAACAAACGAAATAGCGTTGCCATTAGCACCACAGCCAAAGCAGTGGTAAAACTGTTTATCTTGAGAAACAGTAAACGAGGGAGATTTTTCGTTATGGAAAGGGCAGCAAGCTTGGTAGTCTTTACCTGCTTTTTTAAGACCAACTTTAGAGTCTATTAGCTCTACAATATCTGTTCTGGCGAGTAAATCGTCAATAAAATTTCGTGGGATCTTTCCAGCCATGTTTTATAAGTAGTCCTAACAATTGGTGAGGTGTAATTTCAACACAATGCGCGCATTTATAAAAGGGGTATTGGTAAGCTAAAAAGCTACATTATATCCATTTAATCATTCTTAGGTGCTAAACCTGGCGCTAACAGCGTACAAAGCTAGAATGTTGAAGGTAGAGCAGTGCAGGCGCAGTAAGTGATAGCCCTAAATAACCCATTTTACCTAGCCCTCGATGTGCTTTTGTAGTTACACAATAAATCACTTAATTACATGCACGAGCATTACTTAAAAGCGTTTTGTTTGTCTACTTAAACGAAGAAACCGAGCACTAGGCTCGGTTTGCTTTAATCATACTTTGTGTATGTGGGAGTATTAGGCTGTTAATCGTTGCTTAATTAAACCAGAAAGCTTGCCCATATCGGCACGTCCTTCGGCTTTGCTTTTGATTATGCCCATTACTTTACCCATGTCTTGCATACCTGCTGCATTAGTATCAGCAATAGCCGCATCAATAAGGGCAACTATTTCTTCTTCACTCAATTGTTGAGGTAAAAAAGTTTCTAGTGCTGCGATCTCATTGGCTTCAATTTCGGCTAAATCTTCACGCCCAGCATCTTTGTACTGAGTGTAAGAATCACGACGTTGTTTAACAAGCTTCACTATAACGGAGGTAATACCTGCGTCGTCTAGTGTTATTTGCTCGTCAATCTCACGTTGCTTGATTGCGGCAAGCACCATGCGAATAGGGTTAAGACGTTGTTTGTCTTTCGCTCTCATCGCATCTTTTTGCGCATCTTTTAGCGTTATTAAAAGGCTCATTTATACAAGACCTAATACTATTAGTATAATTTAACGCGACGTGCGTTATCGCGAGAAAGCTTCTTCATGTGACGCTTAACCGCTGCAGCTTTTTTACGCTTACGCTCAGCTGTTGGCTTTTCATAGTGCTCGCGACGACGAACTTCTGAAAGGATACCTGCTTTTTCACATGAACGCTTGAAGCGACGAAGTGCTACGTCAAACGGTTCGTTCTCTCTTACTTTAATTACTGGCATTAAAAATTCACCTACCTAAATTATGAGCGTTGCTCAAGTTGATCAAACATTGATCAAGTGGTTCAAAAATGGTGCGGTATTGTAATCCGAAGCAACACCACATGTAAAGGATAATATTAACAGAAATGCAGCGGCTTAAATAGTGTTAATTTGGCTGGCGTTGGTATAGCCTACAGAATACTTGCCCTGCTTTTTTTTCTTTAATTAACAGCCAGTTATCTGGTTGTGAAAAGCTGCTTAGCTCGGTTTCTACCTCAACATAAATGAGCGCGTCTTCGCTAAGCCATTGGTTATTTTCTAATAAATCACAGCTACTTTGCGCTAAGTTTTTACGAAATGGTGGGTCAACAAAAACTAAATTAAATGGTGAATTTGTATTCTTTTGCTCTAAATATGAGAGTGAATTAGTGTGTTTTACCTGTGCATTTTCAAGCTTTAAGGTACTAATATTTTGCTCAATTTGCTTAGCAGCCGAGGCATCTAGTTCGATAAAAGTGGTGCTTTTAGCAAACCGAGAAAGCGCTTCAAAGCCAAGCCCGCCAGAGCCTGCAAAGCAATCGAGTACTGTTGCATCGCGCGTATCTTGCATTAACCAATTAAACACGGTTTCTTTAATGCGGTCTGTTGTTGGGCGTAGCCCTTCTACATTTTTTACCGGCAGTTTACGGCCACGAAATTGCCCGCTGATTACTCTAATAAAGCCGTCAGTAGATTTGCTAATTGCTTTATTTTTCGTTGTTTTTTTTCTCATTTAGGTCACTAAAAAATGGTATAAGGGATCTAGCTCAGATAATATTGTGCGTAGTTTACGTTTAGCTTCATTTTTCAACCGCATTAAAAGTGTTACTATTTAGCACTTACGTTTTGAACGGTTGTTTGGCCGGCACGCTTTGCTGAGCCACACCAAGCTATTTCAAATTTTAGTTTATCAGATTTTTATAAGTGGTTATTAGCAAGTATGGCAAAAAAAAGTAAATTCATGTCTTGGCTCGGTTTTGGTAAGTCAGATAAAAAACAAGCAGAAGCTGATAAACAACAGGCATTAGCTCAGCAACAAGAAGCTGAGCGCTTAGCGGCAGAAAAGGCCGAAGCAGAGCGTGAAGAACAAGCGCGTATTGCTGCTGAAAAAGCACAAGCAGAGCGTTTAGCAATTGAAAAGGCTAATGCAGAGTTGCTTGCAAAAGAGCAAGCCGAAGCACAGGCGCAACAACAAGCACAAGCTGCTCGTCTAGCTGAGCAAGAAGCGCAAATGCGTTTAGAGCAAGAGCGCATGGCTGCACAGCGAGCTGAGCAACAACGTTTAGACACAGAGCGCGAGCAAGCTGAGCAAGATGAAAAATTAGCAATTGAAAAAGCCAACGCTGAGTTGCTTGCGAAAGAGCAAGCTGAAGCACAGGCGCAACAACAAGCACAAGCCGCTCGTTTAGCAGAGCAAGAAGCGCAAATGCGTTTAGAGCAAGAGCGTGTTGCAGCAGAAAAAGCAGAAGCTGAACGTGTAGAGCAACAGCGAATTGCCACAGAACAAGCAGAAGCTGAACGTGCAGAGCAACAGCGAATTGCCGCAGAACAGGCAGAAGCTGAACGTGTAGAGCAAGAGCGTATTGCAGCAGAACAGGCAGAAGCTGAACGTGTAGAGCAAGAGCGTATTGCAGCAGAACAGGCAGAGGCTGAACGCTTAGAACAAGAGCGTATTGCACAAGAACAGGCAGAAGCTGAACGCGCAGAGCAAGAACGTATTGCTGCAGAAGCAGAAGCTGAGCGTTTAGAGCAACAGCGAATTGCTGCAGAACAAGCAGAAGCTGAGCGTTTAGAGCAACAGCGAATTGCCGCAGAGCAAGCAGAAGCTGAGCGCTTAGAACAAGAGCGTATTGCACAAGAACAGGCAGAAGCTGAACGTGCAGAGCAAGAACGTATTGCAGCAGAGGCCGAAGCTGATCGTTTAGAGCAAGAGCGCATTACGGCAGAGCTTGCAAAAGAAGAAGCTAAACTTGCCGAAAAGCCTAAAAAAGAAGGCTTTTTTTCACGTCTTAAAAAAGGGTTATTAAAAACCCGTGTAAATATAGGCTCTGGCTTTGCATCTATTTTTAGTGGTAAAAAAATAGACGATGATTTATTTGAAGATTTAGAAACACAGCTTCTTACCGCCGATTTAGGTGTTGATACCACCATGAAGCTGATTGATAGCCTTACTGATGCAGCTGATCGCAAGCAGCTTAAAGATGGCGATGCGCTTTATGACTTAATGAAGCAAGAAATGGCCGCAATGCTTAAAACAGCTGAGCAACCGCTTGAGATACATGCTGATAAAAAACCATTTGTTATATTAATGGTCGGTGTAAACGGCGTAGGTAAAACGACAACCATTGGTAAGTTAGCTAAGCAATTTCAAAATGAAGGTAAGTCGGTTATGTTGGCCGCAGGTGATACCTTTCGTGCAGCAGCCGTAGAGCAGCTGCAAGTGTGGGGCGAGCGTAACAGCATTCCTGTTATTGCCCAGCACACTGGTGCAGATAGTGCCTCGGTGGTGTTTGATGCATTTCAAGCCGCTAAAGCGCGTAATGTAGATGTATTAATTGCCGATACAGCAGGGCGCTTGCAAAATAAAGATAACTTAATGCAAGAGCTTGAAAAAATAGCCCGCGTAATGAAGAAAATTGACCCTGATGCACCGCATGAAGTTATGCTAACCATTGATGCGGGTACAGGTCAAAATGCAATTAGCCAAGTAAACTTATTTAATCAATGTGTTGGGTTAACCGGTATTACCCTTTCAAAACTTGATGGTACTGCTAAAGGTGGGGTTATATTTGCGGTTGCAGATAAGTTTAATATTCCTATTCGTTACATTGGTGTTGGCGAAGGTATTGATGATTTACGCGCATTTAAAAGCGATGACTTTATTGATGCTTTATTTAGCCAAGATGAGGATGACGCTTAATACATAAAAGGGAGCTTGCTCCCTTTTTTGGTCTGTTTATCTTTTGAGATTAAACATGCGCTGTCCTTTGGGCTATTTCTTTTTTTTGCTAGGTTTTACTTAGTCCTCTGGGCTATAAACCTTGCGCCGCGATTAAATAGGCTCTAGGCAAAGCAAATTTCAATCCTCAAAGGTCAACAGGCCCTAGCTAAGGAATTCCATTTTACTAATTTGGGACTGGCATAATAAAAAATGATAAATTTTCAGCAAGTAAGTAAAACCTATCCGGGTGGGCATCGCGCTCTCGAAAAAGTTACATTTCATATTAAGCCTGGCGAACTGGCTTTTTTAACAGGCCACAGTGGTGCGGGTAAAAGTACCTTATTAAAGCTCATTAGCTTAATGGAGCGCCCCTCTGCAGGCAACGTGCTAATTAATGGTGTTGATTTAAATAAAGTTAATTCTCGGCAAATTCCTTATGCGCGCCGCGATATTGGTATTATTTTTCAAAATCATCGATTGTTAGAGCGTTACACTGTGTTTGATAACGTTGCACTGCCGTTGATTATTGAAGGCACTCATCATAAACAAATCGCTAAACGAGTTCATGGTGCGCTAGATAAAGTAGGGCTGTTAGATAAAGTTAAATGCCATCCTTCTACACTCTCTGGTGGTGAGCAGCAACGCGTAGGTATTGCCAGAGCGATTGTAAATTCTCCGCCTATTTTATTAGCTGATGAACCAACGGGTAACCTTGACCCCGAGCTCTCTATGGAAATATTAAGGCTATTTGAAGATTTTAATAAACACGGTACGACAGTACTTATAGCAACACACGACCTTGGCCTGGTGTCGCGTTTAAAATACCGTAGCCTGACTTTAAAAGATGGCCGTATGCTTGAAGACCCACTTGCGGAGGGCACGCTGTGAGCTTGTTATTTAAAGGACGCCAAAACTCAAACGATAAACAAAAAAAATCAGCCATAGCTGGCGGTTATTTTTTTATTATTAATATTTTTCGCCAAGGGGTGCACAGTTTAGGTGAAATGTGGCGTACGCCACTTGCATCATTAATGACAATTGCTGTACTTGGGCTAAGTTTAACATTGCCTGCAACGCTTTATTTAGTCGTAAAAAATGTACAGCAAGTCAGTAGCGGGTTTGAAGAAGCCAGTGAAATATCGCTTTTTGTAAAAGAAAGTATGAGCGAGCAAGAAACACAAACCTTAGTAAAGCGTTTAGCACTTTACGCCGAGGTAGAAAGTGTTGAATTTATTTCTAAGCAGCAAGCACTAACAGAATTTAAAGATGTGTCGGGGTTTGGGCAAGCTTTAGAATACCTAGATAGCAACCCACTACCCGATGTTGTATTAGTGATACCTACTAAGCGGCATCGCCAGCCTAATGCGGCTAAAGCGCTGCTTACAAAGCTTGAGAACGAGCGCGAAGTAGATTTTGGTAAGCTTGATATTGCTTGGCTTGAGCGCCTAAATGCATTATTAGACTTATTAAAAGAAAGCGTTATCACAATTGCTTTATTACTTCTTACCTCTGTCACGCTTATTATTGGTAATACGATTCGTTTATCGATTATGGATAAAAAAGAAGAAATACAAGTAATGAAGTTAGTAGGTGCTACCAATACGTTTATACACGCTCCGTTTTTGTGGACCGGCATTTGGTATGGCGTTATAGGGGGCTTGTTTGCATTTATTTGTATTGCCTTAATGATGTGGTGGTTAACTAGCGCAGTAAGCAGCGTTGCAGGCGTGTATCAAACAAGCTTTTCGTTAATTGGTTTAACGCTTAATGAGTTTGGCGCATTAGTATTACTAGCAACCAGCTTAGGCTTTATTGGTTCTTACTTATCGGTAAACCGATATATTAAAGAAATTGAGCCTGATAAAGTATAAGTACGGCTGCTAATGGCTGACTCAAAAATGTCATGTTTGTATATTATTATCCTCAAATGAGATTAGTTGTAAATGCGCTGTTACGCTTGCGCTAATCTCTTGCAATCCCTTAGTTCATCACTTATTCAGTCGCATGTAGTAGACTTAACATACACTAAAAAACCGCTTGATTTACGCTTAAAAAAAGTTTTAAATTGGGGTTAGCACTCTTAGAGAAAGAGTGCTAAGATGGTTTCAAATGTTTATCACCGAGGTGAAAAATGAGTAAAGATTTATACGCAATGGCACTTACAGTTGGGCAACAAAGCGCAAGTATGGACGGCTACCTTCAAGCGGTTAGCACAATTCCTATGCTTAAAGCTGAGCAAGAGAAAGAGCTAGCAACACGACTTCAAGAAGAAGGCGATCTTAGTGCTGCAAAGCAACTCATTATGTCGCATTTACGCTTTGTAGCACATATTGCTAAAAGCTACTCGGGTTATGGTTTACCGCAAGCCGACTTAATCCAAGAGGGCAATATAGGCCTGATGAAAGCGGTTAAGCGTTTCGACCCGAGTGTGGGTGTACGTTTAGTGTCTTTCGCTGTTCATTGGATTAAAGCAGAAATTCATGAGTTTGTGCTTAAAAACTGGCGCATCGTAAAAGTTGCGACCACTAAAGCGCAACGTAAATTGTTTTTTAATCTTCGTAAAAACAAAAAACGTTTAGGTTGGTTTAACCAAGCTGAAGTAAGCACTGTAGCTAATGAGCTAGGTGTGAGTGAAAAAGAAGTTCGTGAAATGGAATCGCGCATGAGCGGCCAAGACATGGGCTTTGACTTAACGGGCGACGATAACGACGACGCACCCACAAGTACATATTCACCAGTACAATATTTAACAGACGGCTCAGCTGATTTAGCTGACGATATTGAGCAGCAACAATGGCAAGAGCAGTCACATACTCGTTTATTTAGCGCGCTTAAAACGCTAGACGAACGCTCACAAGACATTGTAAGTGCACGCTGGTTGTCTGATGACAAAGCAACACTACAAGAGCTTGCTGAAAAATACAGTGTATCTGCTGAGCGTGTTCGCCAGCTAGAAAAAACAGCGATGAAAAAGCTGCAAAGTGCTATGAGCTAATAGCGCAAAAAATGTAAAACTTAAAAAGCCCTGCATTAATATGCGGGGCTTTTTTTTAACTAAAAAAGCTAACTAAAAAGGTTAATAGAAAGTATCGTTTGTCTTGTTCTGCTTACCTCTAGTCACATCTATGTATCTTTTAATTAAATGTACGCTATTTAAAATTAATGAATAAGTTTGGTTTTAATTTAAATAGATGATTTTAGTTTGTTTTTAATTTGGGTATATGAAAATATTCGCGTACCTGAGCGACTTATCGCTCAAATCGTAGCTTAATTAAGTCATTTAATTGCTGGTTTGTTGCCTTTCAATTTCATTTAACGCGAGTATTTACACTCAATATGAACTCATATTCACTAAAGAAAAAAATCTTGCTATCGGTCGTTCTTGCCCTAGCCGTTATTATTGTATTGCTGTCCTGGAATAGCTATACCTCTCAAAAAGCGTTACTGCTAAAAAGCAGTATTGATAACGTAAGCCAATCTGGTAAGCAACAGGCTACGAGTATTGAAAATTGGCTAGCTAGTCGTCAGCAGATAATTAAATCGGTTGCGAATAAGGTTGAGGACAACACGCTCAGCGCACTACAGCAAGCAGCATTTTCAGGTGGCTTTCAGTTAACTTACTTTGGAGATAGTAGCGGAAAAATGACTGACTCTGATCCCAGTATTGATCGCACCGGCTACGATCCGCGCACTCGTCCATGGTATAAACAAGCACTGCTTCAAAGTAGCACCGTAATTACCAAACCTTATTTAGATACCGCGTATAATCTGTTGGTTGTTTCTATTGCTAAAACCACGCAAAGCGGTGTGGTTGCGGGGGATTTATCGATTGAGGCCTTGGCCGATAGCGTCAATACAATGTCTTTGCCTGCGGATGGGTACGCCATTATGATGCATAAAGATGGCACTGTGGTTGCCTACAAAGACGCTAGAAAAGTAATGGCAGATATTACGCGTATTGACTCGAAAATAAATCATCAATTAATTTTATCTAACAGTCAAAACGGTGAATTTACTCCTGTTTACTTTGAGAGTGAAGACCGAGAGAAGCTAGTTTGGGGTGAAAACATTAACAATACAGATTGGCAGTTGCTGTTTGTATTGGATAAACAAACTTTAGAGGCTCCGCTTATTAGTTTATTGCTGACCCAATTAGTGCTGGTTGCAGTAGCACTTTTACTGAGTGTGTTGGCTATTTCATGGTTATTGGGTGTATTGCTCGCCCCTTTGAGCCGAGTGTCGCAAGCTTTATCAACAATTGCAGATGGTAACGGTGATTTAACCCAGCGTATAACTGTTGATACGCAAGATGAAGTTGGGGTTCTGGCTGGTAGTTTTAATCGTTTTGTTAGCAGCCAACATGAACTGATCAGTCATATTCGTCAATTAGCTACTGACTTAGACTTTGATGCAGAGAAAAGCTTGATCACCAACCAAAGCAGTGTCAGTGAGTTGCAGCGCCAGCAACAAGAAGTGGCTATGGTTGCTACCGCGGTCACAGAAATGGCGAGTGCAACCCATGAAATTGCCGCTAATGCAGAAAACACCGCAACCGCATCGCAACAATCGGCACAAAGTAGCCGTGAAGGTAAGCTGTTAGTTGATAAAACCAGAAACACGATTAATTCACTCGCGGGCGAAATAGACCAAACTACCACAGTTATTGGTGAATTAAGTTTGCATGCTCAGGCTATATCGAGCATTTTAACTACCATTCAAGAAATTGCAGAGCAAACAAATCTCTTAGCACTTAATGCTGCAATAGAGGCCGCCCGTGCGGGATCGCAGGGGCGTGGTTTTGCAGTGGTTGCCGATGAAGTGCGCGTGTTATCAAGAAGAACACAAAACTCTACAGCCGAAATTTATACCACTATAGAAACCTTACAAAACACCACTAAAAAAGCAGTGAGCTTGATGGACAGCAGTAAGGGCTATGCCAACAATAGTGTGGATGATGTAAATGCTGCCGCACACGCACTAGAAGAAATTACTTTGGCGGTAAATGAGATTTCTGATATGGCGGGTCAAATAGCGGTTGCAGCAGAAGAGCAAACGCAAGTGACCAATGAAATTACTAGAAATACGGTTGCCATTAAAGATGTAACCGATGAAATAACTACCTCAGCTACCGCGCATTTAAGCCAAGCCGAAGTATTAAAAGACAGAGCTACAGATCTAAATGCCAAGGTAGCGACATTTGTTTTATAAATACCATACTTATAATTGAGTTAAATTAACTGATGGAGTAAGGTGCTCGCTTACTCCATCAGTTTAATGAAATGGCTTGTTGTTGGGCTATTTGTACATACTTACGTTCTACCAGCTGTGAGATTGGTACCAGTTCAAAGCCTTGCTCAGTGAGCTCAGGTAGCGCTTGGCGTAAAAAGTCGATGGTTTCTGGGTAGGGGTGGGCAATCGCTATGGCAAAGTGATGTTTAGTCGCTTTATATTTTAGCTCATCCAGCCTTTGCTGCAGTTGCTCATGCGTGGTTATATTGTCTAAAAACACATGGCGGCCAATATTTTCAACCCCGATAAAATTTGCCGCATTTTGCGCTTGGCTTAAGTCGGTAGTACGGCTATCTAAAAAGAATAAATTACGTTTTTTAAGTACTTCCATAGTCCACTTCATGGCTTGGCTTTGTTGAGTGAGTGCCGACCCCATATGGTTATTAACCCCTTTTACTTGCGGTAAGCTTGCCAACGCGGTGCCTAAAGTTTTTTGTAGCTGTTCTTTATCCATATTTACGGTGAGCCCGCCAGGCCCGAGTGCTTTACCGTTTAAGGCTTGCATAGGTACATGCAATAAAAGCTCTTTATTTGCTTGGCTGGCAAGCGTGGCAAAAATTTGAGAGTAGGGTGTGTGGGGCAAAATTGAATACGACAATTGCCCTGGTAAGCTAAGAAACTCTAAATCTCGCTGATGATAGCCAATATCATCAATTACGATGGCTATTTGCTTTGCCCAAGCAGTGCTAGATACAAAGCAGATAGCCAACAACAGCCATTTTATTATTTTCACGTTTATAGTTTTTATTATCTTTTTAATTTATTAAGGATATTTTTTAATCTCAGCGCCGGGTAATAAAGCTATCTCAGCAGACATTTTTAGCGCTAACTGCCTTGAATTTACTTAAAACTTATAGCTAAAGAACAGCACAATCTAATAGTGTTAATATTTATTCTGTTATTAAATCGCTTAGCTAGGGTTCAGATTATTTACTATTGCATGCTAAGTAATTGCTTAGCTTTTACTAACTGCAAGTCGCCCAGTATTTCATGTTCAAATTGTGGTGCATTTTTGTTCTGCTCATTTTTTATTATAACGGCTTTATTTGATTGTGGAAGGGTTGCTTGCGCAATTGCTACATCGGGGGTAACGCCTACGCCTTCAATCGATACGCCCGCAGGTGTAAAGTACTTAGCAGTTGTTAATTTTAGCGCTGTATTACCATCACCAAGTGGGATCAAAGATTGCACCGATCCTTTGCCATAAGACTGATTACCAACCACTGTAGCGCGCTGATTGTCTTTTAAAGCGGCTGCGAGTATTTCTGCCGCAGAGGCCGAATTTTCATTAATAAGCACCACAATAGGCAAGCCTTTAAGTATGTCGCCTCGTTTAGCGTAGTAGGCTTGGTTAGCGTCGTAATAGCGCCCTTTAGTGGTGACTATAGTGCCGCTTTGTAAAAATAGATCCGCTACCGCCACTGCGCTTTGTAAAGTACCACCTGGGTTGTCACGTAAATCAATAACTAACCCTTTAAGGGGCGTGCGATAATCATTTTTAAGTGCAGCTACCTGCAGCGCCACTTCATGTAAGGTGTGATTAGAAAAATTATTTATGGCTAAATACCCAGTGCCTGAGTCGAGTAATTGGCTAGTGGCGCTTTCTAAGTTTATTTCTTTGCGATTTACCGCAAAGCTAATTGGTTGCTGCTGCCCTGCGCGTTTTATTGTTAGTTTAACCGCGTTAAAGCGGGTATCTTTTATCAACGCGGCTACTTGCTCTAAGCTACGTGTTTGCGTGTTTGTATCATTAACACTAACTATAATATCGCCCGCTAAAATACCGGCCTTTTTGGCTGGGGAGTTTTTAACAACGCCAACAATTGTAATATCACTGTCAATGTCTTTCACTTCAATGCCCACGCCAGTGTAATGGCCATTTGTATTATTAAACAAAGCGTCTAAGTCATTTTCATTGAGGTATTTAGAATAAGGGTCTAGCTGGTCGAGTAAAATTTCTACTTGCTGATTATTAAAGGCACCCTGTGCACCTTTTGTCAGTGATAAGTCATCAACATAATAGGCTTTAATGTTGAAGAGTATTTCAGAAATTTGCTGACTTTTAAGATCTTTAACTGAGCTGGCAAGTAATGAATTGCTAAAACAAAAAATAGCAATACAGGTCAATGCGCACAACAAAAACGAATAGCGCGTACGGGAAGAGGGAAATGAGCGTGTTTGTGGTATTTTTTGAGTCATCAGCTGCTCCTAATGCGGTGCAGCTGTTTTATTCACTTAAATACGTCTGCACCATTTAACAGGATTTACTGCGCGTCCTTTGTGGCGTATTTCAAAGTATAGACCAGAACTCGACTGTCCGCCGCTTTGACCTACTAATGCCAGCGTTTCGCCTTCTCGAACCATGTCGCCCACATCTTTTAATAATGTTTGCGCATGGCCGTATAGGCTCATAAAGCCCTCACCATGATCAACCACAATAACCCAGCCAAAGCCTTTAAGCCAATCAGCAAAAACAACTTGGCCATTATTAATACTGTTTACATTAGTGCCTTCTTTTGCACCAATTAACACGCCTTTCCAGTCTATGCCGCCATGTTTGCGCTGACCAAATGTGTGTTTTAGCTTTCCTTTGCTGGGCCAATTAAGCTTGCCTTTGCTTTTATTAAGGCCGAGCAATTCAATTTTTTGAGTCTTCTCTTGCTCAAGTTCTTCAATGGTGGTGATTAATGTTTGCTCGTTGTCTTTTAAGTAATTAATCGAGCTTTTAGTGCTATTGAGCTGTGCTTGTAAGTTTTTAAGGTTAGTTTGGCGCTCGCTTTGGGCATTTACTAGCGCGCTTTGGCGTCTTTTTTGTTCTTCAAATAAGGCGGCTAATTTTTGTTTGGTTTTGGCAAGTGCAGCTTGGTTTTCTGCAATTTGTTGTTGTAGTACTTTAAGCTCTTCAATCTGCTCTATGCGCGCTTTATTTAAATAGTTGTAATAGCTTAAGGTACGCTCAAATTTAGCTGTGTCTTGTTGGTTTAAAAGCATTTTGGGGTAGTCGTCGCCCCCAGCCATGTAAGCACTTTTTAGCTGGGCGGCTAAAATGGCTTGAAATTGCGCGTGTTGCGCTTTTAATTGCTGTGCTTTTTGTTGCTGTGCTTGTTGTTTTTGCTCGGCTTCTTTTACTGATTGCTCAGCCATATTGAGGGCTTTGGCATTTTTAGCTATTTCTAACTCGTGTTTTTTTAAGTTTTTTTGCAGTGCAGCAATTTTTTTTCGCTGTGCGTTGTACTCTGCTTGGCTTTGCTCTAATGCAGATTGCACTTCAGATAGGTCTTTTTTAGTGCGGTTTTCGTTAGCGGTTGCAGGGGCAACCACTAACGAAACCAATACAAATGTATAAACACTAAACCAATTTACTGGTTTGGTCATGTGTTATTTCAACGTCATGATTGGCGTGCCGGTCATTTCGCTTGGTTGCTCCATGCCCATGAGGTGTAGCATAGTAGGTGCTACATCACTTAATGCTTTGCCTTCACTTGGCGTTGCATCGCGTCCTACATAAATAAATGGCACTGGCTCGCTAGTGTGAGCGGTATGAGCTTGGCCCGTGGCAGTATTTGCCATTTGCTCTGCATTACCGTGATCGGCTGTGATAAGCGCTTCACCACCAAACTCATCTAGCGCTTCTACCACGCGGCCTATACATGCATCAACAGCTTCACAGGCTTTAACCGCGGCTTCAAACACACCAGAGTGACCCACCATATCGCCATTCGGGTAATTACAAATAATAGCATCAAACTTACCGCTTTTAATGGCTTCAATAAGTTTGTCGGTTAGCATTTCAGAATTCATTTCTGGCTGAAGGTCATAAGTGGCAACCTGTGGAGAAGGAATTAATTCGCGTGATTCGCCTTCAAATTCATCTTCGCGTCCGCCACTAAAGAAAAACGTAACATGAGCGTATTTTTCTGTTTCAGAAATACGTAGCTGCGTTTTGCCATTTTTTTCAAGCCATTCACCTAATACGTTTACCAGTGGCGTAGGGCCAAATGCGACAGGGGCATCAATATCGGCTGAGTATTCTGTCATCATTACAAATGCGCTTAACTGTGGTGATTTTTTCTTTTCGAATCCGTCAAAGTCTGGCTCTACAAAGGCACGGGTGATTTCACGGGCGCGGTCGGCTCTAAAATTAGCAAAGATGATGGTGTCGCCATCATTAATTTGTGCTGCTTCAGTGCCTTGTGGCGCGATGGTGGTTGGAGCTACAAATTCATCGTTTTCGTCGCGCTCATAGGCGGCTTCTAATGCCGATACACCATCAGCATAATTAAATTCGCCTTCACCTAATGTCATTACATTGTAGGCTTTTTCTACACGGTTCCAACGGTTGTCTCTGTCCATGGCGTAATAACGGCCCACAAGAGACGCTAAGCGGCCACAATTTAGCTCGGCAAATAAGGCTTCTATACGCTCTATTGATGCTTTAGCACTGCGTGGTGGTGTATCACGGCCATCTAAAAAGCCATGAAAATATACTTCTTTTGCACCGCGTTTAGCGGCTAATTGAATACTTGCGACAATATGATCTTCGTGGCTGTGAACACCACCTGGGCTTAATAAACCCATAATATGCACGGCTTTGCCTGCAGCGACTGCTTTATCGATGTTTTCAACAAGTGCAGGAGTTGAGTCAAATTCGCCATCGTTGATTGCTTTGGTAATGCGAGTAAAATCTTGATAAACAACACGACCAGCACCTAAATTTACATGGCCTACTTCTGAGTTACCCATTTGCCCTTCAGGTAAGCCTACATCTAAACCTGAGCCTGAAATTAATGTGCGTGGACGGGTTGCCCATAGGTTGTCTAAAACGGGGGTGTTGGCTGCAAGAATCGCATTGCTTTGCTCATCTTCGCGGTATCCCCAACCGTCTAAAATCATTAATACCAGTGGTTTTTTATGCTCTGTCATAATAGCTCCTGAAAATTAGCACCTGTTGATGGGTACTGTGCGCCGAAAGGTTATCTGGTTAGTTTTAGCATACCGTGTTTTAGCGCCAGAATCAGCACTGAGAACAAGATATTAAATTTTTTACTTACTTTCATATATGGGGTGCTTTATGTGTTTTTAAAGCGCAGCAAACTCGCATTTTAACTTGGTTTGGGTATACTTGCGTGGCTAAAGTACAAAATACCTAGAATATTAGGGCGTGTTGCACTTTGGTGGCTGAATTTGCAGCAGTATGTTTGGTTTTTAGGTAAGGCAGAGTCTATGAAGTGTGGTATTCCCCATAAATAGGCGATAACGTAGCATAAATACCAAACATGCGCTGCCCGTTGGGTTCTTTCTAGGGACTATTACCTTTTTGTTGCCTACATGGATGTAGGTAAGGGGCGTGAGCAGGATGCGGAAGCTTTGCTCGGTTTTTACTTAGCCCACTAGGTTACAAATCTCGCGCCGCGATTTAATCGCCTCTAGATTGAACAAATTTCAATCCACAAAGGCCAACACGCCCTAGATTTAGAACATAATTTCATAGTGGAAGTAGAATGGATCAATATATTGAATTTATTACAAATCATCCTATTTTAAGCCTAGCTTGGGTTGGTCTTGTATTCCTTATTGTAAGCGGCTGGATAAAGAGCAAGTTTTCAGCAGTTAGAGAAATAAACCCACAGCAATTAACACTTCTTATTAATCGTGAAGATGGCAAAGTAGTTGATATTCGTGCTCAAAAAGAATTTAACGCAGGTCGTATTGCGGGTGCTGAACACTTAAGCCCTGAAAAAGCAAAACAATCTGACTTTTCAAGCCTTGAAAAGCACAAGAGCAAACCCATTATACTAGTATGTGCCACAGGCATGACTGCTCAAGGTATTGCTAATGCAATGCATAAAGCAGGCTTTGAATCGGTTTATGTATTATCAGGTGGTATGGGGTCGTGGCAATCTGCCAGCCTTCCAACTACAACAGGTCGCTAATCAGTTTAGTAGTACCGATAGAGGATTTATTATGAGTAATGTTGTTTTATACACCAAAGCGTACTGTCCATTTTGCCAACGTGCTCTTGCACTTTTAAACAGTAAAGGCGTTGAGTACACAAATATTGATATTGGTGTTCAACCAGAGCTTCGCGATGAAATGATTGCTAAAGCAGGTGGCGCAAGCACAGTACCGCAAATTTTTATTAATGATGAACATATCGGTGGCTGCGACGACATGATGGCTATTGAAGCGCAAGGTAAACTTGACGCTAAGCTAAATGCTTAATTTTAATTATAAAAACTAACACGTAGGAAGCACAATGAACGAAGAAAATCAAAACGCAGCAGCACAAGAAGGTGGCGCACAATTTACTATTCAACGTATTTACACTAAAGATGTATCGTTTGAAACGCCTAACTCGCCTGCGATTTTTCAAAAAGAATGGACGCCAGAAGTTAAGCTAGACCTAGACACGCGCTCTAATAAGCTAGACGAAGGTGTGTTTGAAGTGGTTTTAGCACTAACGGTTACTGCTTCTATTGGTGAAGAAACTGCGTTTTTATGTGAAATTCAGCAAGCCGGTATTTTTACAGTTGGTGAGCTTGAAGAAGTACAACTAGCACATATGCTAGGTGCATACTGCCCTAACGTGTTATTCCCATACGCGCGTGAAGCCGTATCTAATCTTGTTAACCGTGGTACTTTCCCACAGCTTAACCTTGCGCCAGTGAACTTTGATGCGTTATTTGCACAATACATGCAACAACGTACTGCGCAAGCTGAGCAGGTTTCAGCAGACGCATAATTTATGAGTACAGCAACTTCAGCTGTTACCGTATTAGGAGCGGGGTCTTACGGCACCGCTCTTGCTATTTGCTTAGCCCGAAATGGTCACCAAGTGACACTTTGGGGTCGCAATAGCGACGACGTTGCCACGCTTGCAGCTGAGCGGAAAAATCAACGTTACCTTCCTGATGTACCATTCCCCGACACTCTTTTATTACAAGCCGATTTACAACAAGCCGTAGCCAGCAGTGCCATTGTACTTGTGGTTGTGCCAAGCCATGCCTTTGCAGATACATTGCAGCAAATTAAACCTGCGCTGGTTGAAGGTGCGCAAGTTGCGTGGGCAACAAAAGGGCTTGAGCCAAATACTGGTCGCTTGTTACAAGAGGTTGCCCTGCAGGAACTAGGTGATGAGATGCCGCTTGCGGTTTTATCAGGGCCAACCTTTGCAAAAGAAATGGCAATGGGGCTACCTACTGCTATATCGGTGTCGTCTACCTCAACGGAGTTTGCGCAACAACTTGCAGATCTTCTCCATTGTGGGCGCTCGTTCCGCGTGTATAACAACGATGACTTTATTGGCATTCAGTTAGGTGGCGCGGTTAAAAACGTAATAGCCATTGGTGCAGGTATGTCTGATGGGGTGGGCTTTGGTGCTAATGCACGTACGGCACTGATCACTCGCGGCTTAGCTGAGCTAACGCGCTTAGGGTGTGCCTTAGGTGCAAAGCAAGAAACCTTTATGGGTATGGCCGGACTTGGCGATTTAATCTTAACATGTACCGACAATCAATCGCGCAACCGTCGCTTTGGTTTGGCATTAGGTAAAGGTGAAGGGGTTGATGCTGCTATTGAGTCCATCGGGCAAGTTGTTGAAGGCTTTAGAAACACAAAAGAAGTGTATTTATTAGCACAACGCGCCGGTGTAGAAATGCCTATTACTGAGCAAATTTATAAAGTACTTTATGAAAATAAAGATATGAAAGAAGCCGCCATGGCATTATTAGGCCGAGAGCAGCGCGCCGAATAAATGAGCATATAATACTCACTTTATTAAAAGCATGAACTTGCTTTGCTATAAAAAAACCGACGCTATGTCGGTTTTTTATTGTTTGGTACAAGGTGCTTATTGCGCGTTAGGAAAGCCTAGCTGGCGCCAAGATTCATAAACGAATACCGCCACTGCGTTAGATAGGTTCATACTACGGCTATTGGGCTGCATAGGAATGCGCACACGCTGATCGTTAGGTAGCGCTTGAATCATCTCATCGGGGAGGCCGCGAGTTTCTGGCCCAAACACCAAGCAATCACCTGCTTGATAACTGGCTTCGTGATGAAACTGGCTGCCTTTAGTGGTGCATGCATACACTTTTTTAGGTTGGCACTTTTCAAGGTAGGCTTCAAACGAGGCATGGCGCTGTACGTTACTAAACTCGTGGTAATCTAGCCCGGCACGTTTTACTCGCTTATCGTCCCACTCAAAACCTAATGGCTCAATTAAATGCAATGAGTAACCTGTGTTTGCACACAAGCGTATGATATTTCCTGTATTTGGTGGAATTTCAGGTTGATATAAAACGATATCCAGCATAATGCGCCTTTCTATTAATCTATAATTTGACGAGTGGCAGTATACACGAAACCGGTAAAAAAAATGATATACTCGCGCCATTGAATACCGCAAGTAGTGAATATTAACGTGCATCACCGTAGTTACGAATTTTGGG
This sequence comes from Pseudoalteromonas sp. 2CM41L, assembly GCF_023161905.1. Lineage (NCBI taxonomy): Bacteria > Pseudomonadati > Pseudomonadota > Gammaproteobacteria > Alteromonadales > Pseudoalteromonadaceae > Pseudoalteromonas > Pseudoalteromonas sp. 2CM41L. Next base: position 8,427 of record NZ_JALNTN010000012.1, on the reverse strand, counting down.
TTAAAACATCAAGCATAGTTACCATGGTTATGGTTAGCTTAATGATAGCCGCTAAAACCTGGGCGTGGTTGGCATCGGGTTCAGCTTCTATGCTTGGCTCATTAACCGACTCATTAATGGATATTACCGCCACGGCCATGAGCTTTTTAGTGCTAGGGTATGCACTGCGCCCAGCAGATGACGATCACCGTTTTGGCCATGGCAAAGCAGAAGCCCTAGCCGGACTTGGTCAGGCTGCGTTTATAGCAGGGTCGGGGTGCTTATTGGCGTTTCACGGTATTGAGCGATTATTTAACCCAATTGTGCTTAGTCATTCACTGTTGGGTGTGTGGGTGAGTATATTTGCTATTGCTTGTACGTTAGTGATTGTGTTTTTTCAGATCAAAGTGGTTAAGCATACCGAATCCATCGCTATTAAAGCAGACTCGGTGCATTACAAAGGGGATTTAATTTTAAATGCCGCGGTATTACTTGCTATTTTGCTCTCGTACTATGGGGTGTTATACGCAGATCCGCTGTTTGCCATAGGCGTTGCCGGTTACTTACTTTATAACAGTTGGGATATTGCGTGTGAGAGTGCCGATCATCTAATGGATAAAGAACTCCCAGATGATGAAAAACAAAGTATTTTAGATATTGCTAACGCACATAAAGATGTACACGGTGTACATGATATCCGCACTCGCCAAGGCGGTAAAATTAAGTTTATGCAAATGCACTTAGAGCTTGATGATCATTTAAGTTTAATACGTGCCCACAATGTGGCTGACGATGTAGAAAAGGCGCTTGCCGAGCGCTTTGACTCTGAGGTTGATATTTTAATTCATCTAGATCCGCTTTCGGTGGTACCTAAGTATCAAACGAAGAACAAAACTGATACAAGCGCATAAGCACAGGTTTTCTAATTTCGTCGCGTTCAAACAATAACTCGTGCTTAGCCCCTGCAAAGCTTTTCAGCTCGGCATTAGGGAGCCTATTTACGAGCTTTTGTTGCGCGTTGTTATCAACCACTTCATCGTTTTGTGCGCTGGCAATAAAAATAGGGAGGTTGATTGTGTGGGTATCCACGGCAGACATAAAAGCAAAGCTTGCATTTAACCAACCATATGTAACGCCGCCTAACTGTAAAAGTGGCTGTTGTTGATAAGTGAGCCTAAAGAGGTTGTACCGCACTTGGCTGCTGGTTAAAGTATTAAGCGCAAATTCTTCTGGGTTGTAATCGTTTTGCCCTAGCGCATAACTGTAGCCAAAACCGAGCTTTGTGGCGGCGCTGGCTATAAATTTAGCTACTGGTTTAGGAATACCTTTAGTGTAAATATCAAACATGGGCGCAGATAAAAACGCACCGCTGAAAGTATGCGAGTAATTTGCAAAATAATCGTACGCTATAGCGCCGCCCATAGAGTGGGCTAATAATATTTTTTTGCCTTGCCAGTGCTTATTTACAATATGTTGGTTAAATAAATCTAAGTCGGCACTGTAATCACTAAAGCGTTTTACATACCCCTTGTGCTTATTTTTTAACGGTCGATACGAGCGGCCTTGCCCTTGGTGGTCGGCTATAAATACCGCATAGTTATTAGTATAAAGCTCCCACAGTAGCTCTTTGTATTTTTCAAGCCCTTCTATGCGCCCAGAGCTAATTACTATGGCAGTGTTAGCTGTTTCTGGCACTGCGTAAGCAAAAAACAGTTTACCTTCAGATGCATTAAAATAGTTTTTATTAAGTACATTTTCGTAAAAGTGATTAATGCGTGCTTGGTTACTTTCAAGCGCTGATTCGGTACTGTAAAACATGCTTACTCTTTAATTAGTGGCAGGGTGATATTGGCACAAAGCCCGCCTTTTTCTTTATTAGATAGCGCTAAACTACCGCCGTGGGCAATAATAGCATTTTTAGCGATAGCTAAGCCAAGCCCTGTGCCGCCACTTACTCTGTCGCGAGCATCAGATTGCCTAAAGAAGGGCTCACAAAGCTTGCTAAGTTGCTCATTTGGAACGCCAGGGCCATCGTCGCAAATCTCTATATAGATTTGGCTGTTGTAGTGTACGTTAAAGCTAATGTTGCTGTGCGCGTATTTTATTGCGTTACGTAATAGGTTTTCGAGTGCGCTGGCAACTAATGATTCATCGCAGCTTAGCATTACATCGGCATTGCCACTAAAAGTAAGTGTTTTAGTATTTTGCTTGGCTTCAAACTGCGCATCGTTTAATACGTGCTCTACTATATCTTTTAACGATTGCTTTTGCAGTGACAGAGTTTGGCTTTGCGCTTCTAAACGCGACACTTGCAGCACATCGGCAATCATTTTATCAAGCTGGTTTGCTTCTTTTTCTATACGTAATAAATACGACTGGCTTGCCTCGTTGGCTTGCATTTGTGCAAGCCCCGTTGCCATTTTTAAACGCGTAAGCGGGGAGCGTAACTCGTGAGATATATCAGCCAGTAAGCGCTTTTGGGCACTAATAAGTTGCTCAAGCTGATTAGCCATGCTGTTAAAGTCGCGCCCAAGTACTCCTAACTCGTCTTTTCTGCTTGCAGGTATGGCAACTCGCGCTGATAAATCGCCAGATGAAAGCTTTATAGCTGCTTTTTTAAGGCTGTTAATTGGGGCGATTAAATTGCGGCTAAAAATAAAACTCAGGATTAAAGAGGCAAAAATAGCTACGAGTACTTTCATCCAATTTGGCATTAACTTAAAGCGCATGAGCAAAGGAGGTTGGTGGTTAATGTCTATTTCGTAGAGGTAAAACTGCCCCTCTGGCACGTTAATATTAACAGGGCCGAAAGCTTGGTATTTTTCGGTAAAAATGACCTGTGGCGCCAAGTTTTGACTAAAGCTAAGTAAGTTTAAATCTATTTCAGCGGGGATCTCTTTATTGCTTAATGCGTCTTCGGGTTGTGCTGCGCCTAAAAATAAAATCTTTCGTTTTGAAAGCCTAGGGTGCGATAAAACATCAGCAAGGGTGCGCTTGTGCTTAGTGGCGCTTCGCTCAATACTTTTGGCAGTATAAATTAGGTTTTTTTTCATTGGCCCACGCAAAGGCTCGGTGCTTACTGCATTAATTGCCGTAATGTTGCTTAAGAATATAAGCGCAGCCACCGTGCCTGTTATTGTTAGCCAAAACCAAATAAATATTTTAAAAAATAAATAATGCCGAGGGTGCTTTAGCCATGCAAAGTAATGTTTATTACTCACCTTGGATGAAGACATAACCTGTTCCTCGCATTGTTTTTATTCGCTCGCCTTGAATATGCTCAGCTATTTTTTTACGAATATTGCTAACGTGCATATCAATTGAGCGGTCGAACGAAGCTAAGCGCCTGCCTAATACTTCTTCACTTATTTGCTCTTTACTGACAACTTCGCCGGCGTTTTTAATTAGTAACACCAGTACTTCGTACTCTGTGCCAGTAAGCGTGAGGGTGTGCTCGTTAATAGCGGCCTCTCGGGCTGCCAGATTAACCGTAATGCCATTTATATTCATTTTGCTAGGCGTTGCAACGTTTAGGCTATTTATGTGCTCTATACGGCGGGTAATGGCTTTTACACGGGCAAGTAACTCGCGGTGATTAAATGGCTTGGGTATGTAGTCGTCTGCGCCAAGTTCTAAGCCAAAAATGCGATCAAAGTCTTCGCCTTTTGCAGTAAGCATAATAACCGGTGTTAACTTTGTTTGCCTAAGTTGTTTAAGTACTTCAAAGCCATCAAGGGTGGGGAGCATGACATCAAGCAATATCAGCGCGTAGTCATTTGATAGAGCAAGCTTTAAACCTTGCTCGCCATCGTGAACGCTTTGTACGTCAAAACCTTGCGCGGCTAAATATTCAGTGAGTAGTTCGCACAAACCTGTGTCGTCATCAATCATTAATAGCTTCATTTCAAACCCTTAGGCAATTTCTATATGGTTATTTTACTTCTTAAATTGTGCAAAAGTGAATCTTTACACAACCTTTACACTGCTTTGCGTTACTTTGCGTTGAGTTATGTATAGTTAACTTACTGGCTTAGCAGTCACAACCAAATTCAATCCATCCAATATTAAGGTGATGATTATGACTAAAGTAAATACACTTTCAAAATTAGTACTTATTTGTGGTCTAGCAACGGCTACACTTGGCGCCGGTAGCGTATTAGCAAAAGGCGGCATGCACGATAAGCAAGGCCATTCTCAAGCGCGTTTTTTATTATCTGAGCGCGGTGCCGACAAGCTTGATTTAACGCAAGAACAGCAAACTAAGCTTGAAGCTATTTTTGAAGCGCAAAAAACACAGATGAAAGCACTGCGCGGCGATGATAAAGAAGCCCGTACAGCACAGCGTAAGGCTCAAAAAGAGAAAATGGATGCTTTACTTAGCGCACCAACATTTGACGAAAACGCTGCAAAAGAGCTATTAGCTGCACGCCACGAAAAAGGCACTGAGTTTGGCTTAATTAAGCTAAAAACACAGCATCAAGTAATGCAGGTACTTAACGCAGAGCAGCAAGAAAAGTTTGCAAAAATGCAAAAGCGTATGGGTAAAAAACACCGTAAGCAAAGAGACTAATTTATAGATTACACACTAAAAAGCCAGCTTAATGCTGGCTTTTGTCGTTTAAGAGGGTGAAAAACGCTTATTTAAAAAAGTCGTCATCGTTTTTAGCCATCATCTCTTCAATATCTTCAATCATATCTTGGCTAATTTGGTTAGCCGAGGTAATAGGCGTTGATATTTTATTGTTCTCAAAAGACCATTCACCTAAATCAATAAGCTGACAGCGCTTAGAACAAAAAGGACGGTGTGGGCTTTGCTGTGACCATTCAACTTTGTTTTTACAGGTTGGACAGTTAACAATTGTTGGCATACTTTACTCTCTACAATGTGTTTTAGCCCTAATTAGGGCTATCACTTTTACATATTGGTTACGCGATTAATTTCAGCCAGAGACGTTAAACCATCGGCGGCTTTTCGTAAACCCGATAATCGCAAGTTATTAAACCCAGCTTGTAGCGATACCTCTGCTATTTCGAGCGAGTTGCCACCGCGCATAATAATTTGTGCAATTTCAGGAGTAATTTGCATGACTTCGTAAATACCCACTCGGCCTTTGTAACCATCGGTGCAATTTTCGCAGCCTTTGGGTGCGTATAGTGTCATATCTTCAATTTGTGTTGTGCTAAATCCTTGACGAGCCAACTCTTCTGCTGGCAGTGTTTCAGGGGTTTTACACTTAGGGCATAAACGCCTAGCTAAGCGCTGGGCAATAATCAAACTTATAGAGCTTGCCACGTTATACGCAGGCACGCCCATATTTAATAAACGCGTTATGGTTTCGGGCGCTGAGTTGGTATGTAGTGTAGATAACACTAAGTGACCTGTTTGCGCCGCTTTAATTGAAATTTCTGCGGTTTCTAGGTCACGTATTTCACCTACCATCACTACATCTGGATCTTGACGTAAAAATGCACGCAGGGCGTTAGCAAAGGTCATTTCGGCTTTAGGGTTAATTTGTACTTGGTTAACCCCTTCAAGGTTTATCTCAACCGGATCCTCGGCGGTACTAATGTTACGCTCTGGCTGGTTAAGTATATTTAAACCGGTATAAAGCGATACGGTTTTACCCGACCCGGTAGGGCCGGTAACTAGTATCATGCCTTGCGGTTGCCCAAGCGCATCCATGTAGAGCTTTTTTTGATCCTCTTCGTAACCTAATACGTCAATACCTAGCATGGCGCTTGATGAATCAAGAATACGCATTACTATTTTTTCGCCCCATAATGTAGGCATAGTACTTACACGAAAATCGATGCTTTTACGCTCTGTAATTTTTAATTTAATACGGCCATCTTGTGGTTTACGTTTTTCAGCAATATCGAGCCTCGACATTACTTTGATACGCGCCGACAGTTTACTTGCTAAGGTATTGGGTGGGTTGGCAACTTCATGCAAAATACCATCAATACGAAAGCGAATACGGTATTTGTGCTCGTAAGGTTCAAAGTGTAAATCAGAAGCGCCTTTTTTAATGGCATCCATTAATATTTTATTGATATAAACAATGATTGGCGCATCGTCTTTATCATCATCTTTAGGTGTGGTTTCTTTAGGGCCTTCACTATCTAGGTCGACAAACTCTTTAAATTCATCGGCGCTTAAATCTAAGCTGCCTGCAGCATCAAGTAGTTGCTCAATTTTGTTATCTAGCTGAATATAGTCAACCACGACTATTTCGCACGATAAGCCGGTGCTAAATTCAAAGTTTTCAAAGGCACCGTAGTCAGTTGGATCTGAGGCGGCAATGTATACTTTTCTGCCTTTTTGAACCAGCGGTAAAATGTGGTGTTTACGTATTAGCTTTTCTTTAACTAAGTCTTCGGGGATTTGTGCAGGGTCGAAGTCTTTTAAATCAAAATACGGTACGCGAAATAAGTCTATACATTGTTCAGCTAAGTCGTTGCTGTCAATTTTTCCACATTTAGATATAAGCTCAGCGGTTGAGGCAAACTCTTGCTGTTTTGCTTTTACGGTATCGGCATCAATGCGGCCAAGCGTTATAAATTTTCTCAATAACGGTGAGTTAATATTCATTGCGCACCTATTTTAGTCCTTCAATAGTTAACAATTTATCAGAAAAAAGCAGGTGATTAAATTCGCTGTGCTTATCAACACCTTTTTTGCTAACCAAATTACGAGTTTATGTTGTTATGACCGCATTAAGGGGCATTAGTTGTATTTTATACTGCATATTGTAGGTAATTTTTATGAAGAACAACAAGTTCTGCATGAACAAGTGATAAATCGCGGTCATTATTTAGAATATCATCGGCTTTTTGTTGTTTTTCTTCCCGTGGCATTTGTGACGCTATAATGCTATTTACCTGCTCAAGGCTAATATTGTCGCGTTTTATAGTACGTTCAATCTGCACAGGCTGTGGTACATCAATTAATAAAGTACGGTTGCAGTATTTGTTAAGTTTATTTTCAAACAATAATGGTGCAACCAATACAACATAAGCACTGCTTGCATTATTTAAATCGGTGAGTATTTTTTCCCGAATAAGCGGGTGCAATAGTGCGTTAAGCCACTCTTTATCATCATTGTTGGTAAATATTTTAGTGCGCAGCGCTGCTCTGTTTAATGTGCCATCGGGTAGTAAAATACCCTCGCCAAAGTGTTCAATAATTGCATTTAGCCCTGTGCTATTAGGCGCTACCACTTGGCGAGCAATAATGTCCGCATCAACAACGCAAATACCTAGTTCTTCAAACATATTACTAACAGCCGTTTTACCGCAGCCAATACCGCCTGTTAAACCCAATACCCAATTGTTTATTTTAGTTGCTGGCTTATTCATACTAATAACCAATTAAATTAAAATATGCAGCTTGAATTTGAGCGCCCCACAGCAGCGTTATCCAACCCGCGATAGCTAAGTAGGGGCCAAATGGGATAGGGGTTGCTTTGTCTTTACCTTGGATACTTAAAAGGGCAATACCAATAATGGCGCCCACCACACTTGAAAGCAAAATAATGGTTAATAGTGACTGCCAGCCAAGCAGTGCGCCAAACACGGCCAGTAACTTAAAATCGCCATAGCCCATGCCTTCCTTGCCGGTTAATAGCTTAAATAACCAAAATACACTCCACAGGCTTAAATAGCCGCAGGCTGCCCCCACTATCGCATCGCTTGGGCTTATTGTTAAACCCATTACAGCGGCTATAAGTGCAAGCCATACTAAAGGCAAAGTGAGCTGATCGGGCAGTAGCATATGGTCAATATCAATAAAGGTGAGCGCGACTAAAATCCAGGTTACAAAAATATATAAAAGGGCGTGCTCAGTAGCGCCAAAGTTGTAGGCAATAACTAAACTTAATAGTGCGGTAATGGCTTCAACTATCGGGTAACGCGCTGATATTGGGTTACTGCAATTAGCGCATTTACCTTTAAGCATAATCCAACTAATAATAGGGATATTCTGCCAAGGCTTAATCGCGGTTTTGCATTTAGGGCAGGTAGAATTAGGTTTTACTAAATTAAATGACTCATTGGTGTTGGTTTGTGTAGGTTTGTTTGTTAGTTCATCTTCTAATAATAATCTACATTCACTTTGCCATTCTCGCTGCATCATTAACGGAAGTCGATAAATAACTACATTTAAAAAACTACCGACACATAAACTAATTAAGCCAACCGTGGTTAAATAAAACCACTGCTGACTTTGCATCGCAGTGGTTATATCAAGAAAAAGATTTTCCATTAAAATACCTAACTTCAGGCCATTTATAGGCCAATTTTATTTCGCTGAGTTGAATAGCTTTTACTATTCATTTTATCTTGCAAGCTATTAATTAGCGTTTGAAATTTTGCTTACAGCTTACAGCTTACAGCTTACAGCTTACAGCTTACAGCTTACAGCTTACAGCTTACAGCTTACAGCTTACA